>DPMO01000096.1 GCA_003541445.1 Clostridiales bacterium
CGGAGGCGCCGCCGGCGCCCAAGTCACGACAGGTCCGGACGGCCCCCCGCCGCCTGAGGCCCGTCCTTCCGAGGACGCTGGCGGTCCGGCGGCCGACCGTCCGGTGACGGACCTCGAAGGAGAGTCATCGGTGGCCCTCGGCCCGACGTCCCGTGGGGAGTGTCTCAGGGCCCTGGTGCCGCCGGCCTCGGGCCGCGTGGTCCAGGGATGGGGCTTCCACTACTCGCCGGTCTTCGCCGACTCGCGCTACCACCCCGGGGTCGACATCGCCCTTGAGGCGGGTGACCGGGTGCGGGCGGCCCTCGGCGGCATCGTGGCCGAAGCCTCGACGACGCCCTGGTTCGGCGGGCAGGTGAGGATAAGCCACGGCTTCGGGGTGGAGACGGTCTACGCCCACCTGGGGACCGTGCTGGTCCACGAGGGACAGGAGGTCCAGACAGGTGAGGTCGTCGGGCTGGCCGGGCCCCCCGGCCTGACAGAGGCCGACCTCGGCGTTCACCTGCACTACGAGATACGGGTAGAGGGGGACTCGATAGACCCAGAGCCTTACCTGGGCGGCTGAACCCCCGAGGCATTTTTGGCCTCCCGCGCGGCATATGGATTCACCAGCCGCCGCCGAAGGGGGGCCTCCCAGCTTGAAGGACTACATCCGGGACCGGGTCCTCGAGGTGGCCCGCTACATCGTCGAGAACCGAGCCACGGTGAGGGACGCCGCCCGGCGCTTCGACGTGAGCAAGAGCACGGTCCATAAGGACGTCACGGAAAGGCTCCGGAAGGTCAACCCCGCTCTGGCCCGCAGTGTGGACCGGGTGCTCCAGACGAACAAGGCCGAGCGGCACATAAGGGGAGGTCAGGCCACACGGCGGAGATACCGGACGATGGGCTCCTGAAAGACCGCGCCCCTCCCGACCCGATATGGAAGACGCCGTCCCGGCCCCGGCGGTCCCGGCCGGCCGCCGGGGCCGCTCTTGTTTGACGCCCCTCACCGGAGGAAAAGCCCCAGACGCGGGCGAATAATCTTGACATAATCGGCGAGAGGTCCGCGGGTCCGCAGGGTCCGGAGGGACGCCTATGCTGGGCTTGGCCACCGACATCGGCATCGACCTCGGGACGGCCAGCTCCCTTGTCTACGTCAAGGGCAAGGGGGTGGTGCTCAACGAGCCGTCGGTCGTCGCTCTGGAGCAGGACACCTCCCGGGTCGTGGCCATCGGTGAGGAGGCCCGGCGGATGCTGGGCAGGACGCCGGGCAACATCGTGGCCGTGAAGCCCCTGCGTGACGGGGTCATCGCCAGCTTCGAACTCACCGAGAGGATGCTCAGGCACTTCATCTCCAAGGTCTGCGGGAGACGGATGCTCTTCCATCCCCGCGTCGCGGTCTGCGTCCCCTCGGGGATAACCTCTGTCGAGCGCCGGGCGGTCATCGACGCGTGCCTCCAGGCCGGCGCGAGGCGCTGTTTCCTCATCGAGGAGCCCCTGGCGGCGGCCATCGGTGCGGGCATCGATTTCAGTCAGCCGTCCGGGGCGATGGTCGTGGACATCGGAGGGGGCACGACAGACGTGGCCGTCCTTTCCATGGGGCAGGTGGTCGTGAGCCGGTCGGTCCGGGTGGCCGGGAACGAGTGTGACGAGGCCATCACCCGCTATGTCCGCACCCAGTTCGGCGTTGTCATCGGAGAGCGGACGGCGGAGGAGATCAAGATCGAGGCCGGCACGGCCTGGCCGCGCTCCGTGCGGCGCAGTGTGGAGGTCCGCGGCCGCGACCTGGCCACCGGCCTCCCGAAGACCGTCACCATCACCTCCGGTCAGGTCCATGCGGCCATCAAGGAGACGCTCGAGACCATCGTCCACGCCGTGCGGGCGGTCCTCGAGCAGACACCGCCGGAGCTGGCCGCGGACATCATCGACAAGGGCATCGTCCTGACGGGAGGCGGGGCCCTCCTGCACGGTCTTGAGCGCTACCTCTCCCAGGAGACCGGGGTGGCCGTGCATCTCGTGGACGACCCGGTGACGTGTGTGGTGAGGGGCACCGGCCTCGCCCTCGAGGGCCTCGGGTCCCCCCAGACCCGTGTCTCCCCGTTTTGGCCTGCAGGCTCGACCCTCGGCGGTTCCTCCCCCTGAGCCCCGCCGGGTCGTCGGGACGGTCTATGTTGACACCTCGCGACGTCCTGCCTTAGACTATCTCTTGGTCCTGCTTGACAACTTATAGCTCGACTCATCAAGAGCTGGTGGAGGGACGGGCCCGATGAAACCCGGCAACCGGCTCCCGGTCGCCCCGGGAGCATCGGTGCCAATTCCCGCAGGCGTCCATCCTGAGAGATGAGTTGTCGAGACCTCATCCGGCGGTGGATGAGGTCTTTTCGATTTTGAGGCTGACCTCGGAGGGGAGGTGGCCGTGGTTGCCCGAGGCTCCCGACCGGTCGGCCGTGCGCTTCAGGCCGAAGCTGGCCGTGACGGGCATCGGAAGCCTGCCTCACCTGTCGGCGGACGAGGGTGCGGCCGACGTGGTCGCCCTGTGCCCTGACTTTCCCTACTGGCCCCAGTTCCCCCGCCTCTCCGCGGCCGAGGACATGTACAGGCAGTTCTCAAGGGGACTGCCCGGCGTCCGCCTGGAGCCGGCCGCCAGGGCCGGAGGGGGTCCCGCCGTTCGGTGGCGCCGCGACGAGCAGGCCCAGGCCGAGCTGGAGAGAGTCTACACCGACGTCCTCGAGGCGGAGGAGGCGCAAGGCGGCGGCCCCGGAGGGAGCGGCCGGGCGGAGGGAGGGGCTCCGGAGGGCGCAGACGGGGTCCTCGAGCGGTGGGCCCTCGGGCCCCATGAGGCCTGCGGACTGGCCGCCCTGGAGCGGGCCTTGGAGCGGGCACGCCGGGAGGGGGCCGCGGGCGGTCGCTCCCCGGCCGTCCCTCTGGGATTGAAGGGTCAGACAACGGGCCCGGTCAGCCTCGGGCTGACCGTCAAGGACGACCGCGGCCGGGCCCTGCTCTACGAAGAGGACCTGATGGACGGGGTCGTCAGGGGGCTCGCCCTCCGGGCCCGATGGCAGGAGGCTTGGCTCCGGGAGACGGCCGGGAGGTTGACGGGCGGGGAGGCCGACCCGCAGGTGCTCCTCTCCGTGGACGAACCGTACCTGGGGACGTTCGGCTCCGCCTACTTCCCCTACTCCCCGGAGGTCGTCACCGGCTACCTCAAGGTCTTCGACGAGGCCCTCGACGCCGTGTGGGGTGTGCACTGCTGTGACAACACGGACTGGGAGTTCATCCTGGGCTCCCCCGTGAGGTTCGTCTCCTTCGACGCCTACGCCCACGGCTCCAGGGTGGTGCTGTATCCGAAGGCGGTCAAGGACTTCCTGGCGGCGGGTAAGGTCCTGCTCTGGGGCATCGTCCCGACCGACCCGGACCGCCTCGGGGGCGAGGACGCCGAGAGCCTGACAAGGCGGTGCCTGGACCTCCTCGAGACCCTGGTCGGCCGCGGGGTCCCGGAGAGAAGCCTGGTGCGGCAGTCGATGGTCACGCCGGCCTGCGGCCTGGCCGGACTGTCTGTGGAGGAGGCCCGAAGGGCGATGCGCCTGGCCGTCGATGTCTCGAGGATTCTGCGTCGCCAATGTGACGACAGATAACAGACAGGAGAAGGCGAGAAGGTAAGACCGGAAGACAAGAACACAGACACAGTCGATCAGGGGGGGATGTGCATGACCCGTGAGTCCCGGGCCAACCGGAACTACCTCTTCACGTCCGAATCGGTGACCGAGGGGCACCCCGACAAGATGGCCGACACCATCTCCGACGCCATCGTCGACGCCCTGCTGTCACAGGACCCCTACGCGAGGGTCGCCTGTGAGACCCTGCTGACGAGGGGCATGGTGCTCGTCGCCGGCGAGGTGTCGACCACCGGGTGGGCGGATATCAGGCACCTCATCCGGGAGACCGTGCGCGACATCGGGTACGTCCGGGCGAAGTTCGGGTTCGACGCGGAGACCTGCGGCGTGCTCGTCGCCATCGATGAGCAGTCCCCGGACATCTTCCAGAGCGTCTATCGCGGCGACAGGGACGAGGTGTCCGAACTCGGCGCCGGGGACCAGGGGATGATGTTCGGCTTCGCCTGTCGGGAGACCACGACCCTCATGCCGATGCCGATCCACCTCGCCCACCGCATCGCTCAGCGGCTGGCGGAGGTCCGGAAGAAGCGGGAGGTCGACTACCTCCGCCCCGACGGCAAGACCCAGGTCACCGTGGAGTACGTCGACGGGACCCCCGTCAGGGTCGACACCGTGGTGGTCTCGGCCCAGCACCACGAGGATGTCTCGCGCGAGACCATGGAGCGGGACATCATCGAGAAGGTCATCCGCCCGGTCGTGCCGGCCGGGATGCTGGACGAGAAGACCCGCTACCTCATCACGCCCTCGGCGCGGTTCGTCATCGGGGGCCCGCAGGCGGACACGGGCCTCACGGGGCGGAAGGTGATGGTGGACACCTACGGAGGCTACGCGCGGCACGGGGGAGGCGCCCTGTCCGGGAAGGACCCGACCAAGGTGGACCGGACGGGAGCCTACGGGGCGCGGTACGTGGCCAAGAACATCGTCGCCGCGGGCCTGGCCGACCGGTGCGAGGTCCAGGTGGCCTATGCCATCGGCGTGGCCGAGCCCGTCTCCCTGAGTCTGGTCACCGAGGGGACGGCCGTCGTGCCCGAGGACCGTATCCTGGAGGCCGTGCGGCAGGTTTTCGACCTCCGTCCCGGCGCCCTCATCCGCGACCTCGACCTCAGGCGTCCCATCTACAAGGCTGTGGCGGCCTACGGCCACTTCGGCCGGGAGGACCTCGACCTGCCGTGGGAGCGGACCGACCGCGCGGATGAACTCAGGCGGGCGGTGGGTCTGGACTAGGCCTGACGGCGGAATCCCCGCGCCCGGCGCATATCAATCAGTGTCCGGACCCGCCGGGTGGAGGGGTGAGCTTGACGGCCTGGCCCGATTGGCTCGTCTGGTTCCTGGCTCTCTATGGGCTGTGCCTCCTGGCCGTCGGAACCTGGGAGTTCCTCCGGGAGACCGCGGCGCGGCGGAAGAGCCCGACCCCGACCGTCAGTCTGCTCGTGGTGGTCAGGAACGAGGAGGCGCTCGTCGAGGGGGCCGTCCGCCGCTTCATCGCCCGCCACGGCCCTCCGGGCCGGCGTCGGCCGGTGTACGAGCTGGTCCTTGTCGACGACCGTTCGACGGACGACACGCCGCTCATCCTCCGCAAGTTGGAACGGGAGTACCCCGGCTTCGTAAGGGTCGCGACCGTGGAACGGGGCGCGGGGGAAGAGGTCTCACCGGTCAGGGTCGGGGTCGGACTCTGCCGGGGGGAGGTGCTCGTGGGCGTCGACCTCCAGGACCTCGACAGCCCCGATCTTCTCGCCGACTCCTTCGGGCGCCGGGGTCAGGGTTCGCCGGCCGACCCCTTTGGGCACCGGGACCATGGTTCGGCTCGGGGGCGGGCCGAACCGCCCCCGGCTCTGCGGCGCGAGAGGATATGCCGCTTCCAATAGAGAAGCAAAATCGGGCCACACTGGTGTTGGGGGGCGGGCGGGAGTTTCACCCGGAGAGGCGCCTTCCCCGAGGGGTAGCCGCCTATGTCTTCAGAGGCAGCGAGAAGACGTCCCTTCCTGCAGACGCTGTCCCTGGTCGTCGTAGGGGTGCCCGGCCTGGCGGCCATCATCTGGTTCACCCCCGTGACTCTGAGAGAGGCGGACGCGGTCCTGCTCATCTTCATCGCCATGGGCATCGTCTCGGAGTGGGCCCACGTCCCGCTGGCGCGCGGGGCCATCTCTCTCTCCTACGCCGTCGTCCTTCCGGCCTTCGTCCTCTACGGGCCCGGGGGGGCCATCCTCTGCGAGGTCGTCGGCTACCTCGTGGGGCACGCGCTCTTCGATACCAGGGGATGGCGGGTCAAGCTGTTCAACGTGGCGCAGTACGCTGTGACCTGTGCCGCCGCCGCCCTGGCTTTCGAGCTGGCCGGAGGCGCCAGGACCGTCCGCCTGGCCGGCTCCGACCTTCTGGCCCTCATGGTCTTCACCCTCGTCTACTTCGCCGTCAACCACGTCCTTGTCGGGCTGTGGCTGACCTTCAGTCACCCGGAGGAGAGCGCACGGGTCATCTGGGAGGACCCCGCCAAGTGGGAGGGGCTGACCTACCTCATCACCGGGCCGCTCGGGATCGCGTTCATCATGCTCTACTCGGCCCAGGGGCTCGAAGTGGCCGTGGCCCTCTTCGTCGTCTCCCTGGCGGCCGCGTTCGTCTTGAGGTTCGCCCTCCAGCTCGAGAGGCGGAACCGTGAGCTCGGGACGCTCTACGAGGCCGCTCAGGAGCTGTCGTGCGAGCTCGACCTGGACGCGGTCAAAGGCAGGGTCCTCGAGGCGGCGCGTCGGCTCGCTCCCTCGGATATCGCCGCCCTCGTCCTGTGGGACGACCTGGACCAGGTCCTCCGGTGCTCGGCCGCCGTCCCCGAGGGCAGCCGTGTCGAGGGGGCGTGCTACCGCCTTGGAGAGGGCGTCGTCGGGCGCGTCGCGGAGCGGAAGGTCGTGGAGGTCGTCGACCGGCCTGACGGTGACCGGACGGACGACGGGCTCGGCGGCCTGGAGGCCCGGTCCCTGGTCGTGGTGCCCCTGACCGCCGAAGGGAACCTCGTGGGGGTGCTCGTCCTGGGGGCCGGCGAGGCCGGGCGCTACACCGAGGAGCACGTCCGTCTCCTGACCATCTTCGCCGGTCAGGCGGGGGCGGCTCTGAGTCGGGCTGCCCGCTACCAGGAGACCTGCCAGATGGCCATCACCGACTCCAGGACCGGGGTGTACAACTATCGGTTCTTCTACGAACGGCTCGTCGACGAGATGCGGCGGCACAGGAGCAAGAACAGGCCTCTCTCCGTCATCTTCCTCGACCTCGACCACCTCAAGGACATAAACGACCGGTTCGGGCACCAGGTCGGTGACGAGGTGCTCGCCCAGGTGGCCTCCCTGATCGCGGCCAACGTGCGGGAGACGGACGAGGTCGCACGCTACGGAGGCGAGGAGTTCGTCGTCCTCCTGCCCGGGGCCACCGGCGAGATGTCCGTGGCCGTCGCCGAGCGTATCCGGGGGGCTGTGGAAGGTCACGACTTCGCCACCCGGTTCGACTTGGGGCCGGTCAGGGTGACCGTCACCGCCGGTGTCGCCACCTATCCTGAGCACGCGGCAGAACCGGACGAGCTGATCTTGCGGGCCGACGAGGCCATGTACCAGGGGAAGCACAGGGGCCGCAACCGGGTCTTCCTTTACACCCCGGTCGAGACCGCGTGCGAACCGGGGCCCGCATGACCATGTCCGTCATCCTGGAAGGCACCCTCGAGCGGGTGACGTACTACAACGAGGCGAACGGCTACATGGTGGGCAGGCTCAGGCCCGCGCCCGGGGGCGGTCGGGCCGCCCTGGTCACCTTTGTCGGCCACCTTCCCCCGCTCAAGCCGGGTGAGAGTCTCCGGCTCGAGGGGCAGTGGGTCGACCACCCGGAGTACGGCCGGCAGTTCAAGGTCTCCTCCCACCAGGTCCTGGTCCCGCACACGCTCGACGGCATCGAGAAGTACCTCGCCTCAGGCCTTGTCAGGGGGGTCGGCCCGGCGACGGCCAGGAGGCTCGTCAAGCGCTTCGGGAAGGACACCCTCCGGGTCCTCGAAGAGGAACCACACCGGCTGACCGAGGTCGACGGCATCGGCCCGCACAGGGCCAGGGCCATCGCCGAGGCCTTCGCCCGGCAGAAGGACGTCAAGGACGTCATGCTTTTCCTCCAGTCCGTCGGCATCAGCCCCTCCCTGGCCGTCCGCATCCACCGCCACTACGGGAAGGACGCCGTCGCCGCCTTGAGGGAGAACCCCTACCGTCTGGCCGACGAGGTCTTCGGCATCGGGTTCCGTACGGCCGACCGTGTCGCCCTCCAGATGGGGGTCCCCGCGACCTCTCCCAACCGGCTGAGAGCCGGACTCCGCTACGCCCTCCGGGAGATGGCTCAGGACGGTCACGTGTTCGCGCCGAGGGAGCGCCTCGAGCGGGCGGTGGCCGAGACGCTCGACGTGGACCCGGACCTGGTCGCCGCGGAGACCGACAGGCTGGCCGAGGAAGGTCCCCTCCGGGTGGAGCGCTTCGAGGAAGGTGAGGCCGTCTATCTCGCCCCCCTTCACCGGGCCGAATGCTCCGTGGCCACAAGACTGCGGGACCTGCTCGACGCCGGGCGGGAAGAGAACCCTCCGAGCCCGGAGGAGGTGTACGCCGCGGCCGCCGAGGCGGGCATCAAGCTCTCGCCCGAGCAGAGGGACGCCGTGAGCGAGGCGCTCTGCCAGGGGGTCCTCATCATCACCGGCGGGCCCGGCACAGGCAAGACGACCATCATCAACAGCCTCCTCCGGCTCTGCCGGGCGAGGGGTCTCGAGGTCATCCTGACCGCCCCCACGGGGCGCGCCGCCAGGAGGATGACGGAGGCCACGGGCCACGAGGCCCGGACCATCCACCGGACCTTGGAGGTCAGCTTCTCGCCGACCGGCGGCCTCGAGTTCCAGCGCAACGAGGACAACCCCCTCGAGGCCGACCTCGTCGTCGTCGACGAGGCCTCGATGGTCGACCTTGTGCTGATGCACCACCTCCTGAGGGCCGTCCAGCCCCCCACGAGGCTGGTCCTCGTCGGCGACGTGGACCAGCTCCCCGCGGTCGGGCCGGGGGCCGTGCTGCGCGACCTCATCGGCTCGGGGGTCCTGCCCGTGGTCAGGCTCACGCGCATCTTCCGGCAGGCCGGCGAGAGCCTCATCGTCCTCAACGCCCACCGCATCAACCGCGGCGAGATGCCCGTCCTGAACGAGAAGGACCGGGACTTCTTCTTCATCGAAGAGGCCGACCCGGCCCGCATCCTGGAAACGGTGGTCTCCCTGTGCTCCCGGCGCCTTCCCCAGCGTCTCGTCGAGATGGGGATGTCGCCCGACCCTCTGGCCGACATCCAGGTCATCACCCCGATGCGCCGGACGCTCATCGGGGTCGACAACCTGAACCTGGAGCTGCAGAAGGTCCTGAACCCGCCGGGCTGGGGGAAGGCCGAGATCTCCGTGGGGGGCAGGACCCTCAGGACCGGCGACAAGGTGATGCAGATACGCAACAACTACACCAAGGAGGTCTCCAACGGCGACATCGGCATCATCCGGGCCGTGGACCGTGAGACGGGCCAGGTCGCCGTGGTCTTCCCCGGGGAGCTCGGGCCCCGGGACGTCATCTACGAGGGCGAGGAGCTGGACGAACTCGTCCTGTCCTACGCCACCACCGTCCACAAGAGCCAGGGGAGCGAGTACCCCGTCGTCGTCATGCCCGTTTCGACCCAGCACTACGTGATGCTTCAGCGGCACCTTCTCTACACGGCGGTCACGAGGGCCAAGAAGCTGGTCGTGCTGGTGGGGACCAAGAAGGCCCTCGCCATCGCGGTCAGGAACAACCGGGTCGAGGCGAGGTTCTCGCGCCTCGCCGAGCGGCTCAGAGGCCCGTGAGGTCCGGAGGTCTGGGGCGTCTCGGCCGGGCTCTCGTTGACTTCTTCCTCCCGGAAGAGGTCTGTGCCGTCTGTGCGGGACCTCTGCCGCCGCCGTCGGTCTGGGAACCCGAGGCATGTCCGGACTGTCTCGACGACATCTTCTGCCGCCTGGAGGCCGCTCCGGCGCCGGCCCTCTCGAGCCCTTCAGCCGTCCACCTGGACGGCGTGGTGACGGCTGGGGTGTACGAGGGAGCCCTGCGCCGGGCCGTCCTGAGACTCAAGGAGGTGCCCGACCGGCGCCTGGCGGGCTTCCTGGCCCGCCTGCTGGCCGAACAGCTGGGTCGGGTCTGGCGACCGGCGGGCCGGCCGACGGTGGTCCCCGTACCGCTCCACCCGTCACGCCGGCTCCAGAGAGGTTTCAACCAGGCCGAGCTCCTGGCCGGGGAGCTGGCCCGCCTCGCCGGCTTCCCGGCTCCGGCCTCGGCCTGCGAGCGCGTCCGGGACACCCCCCAGCAGAGCGGCCTTGACCGGTGGGCCAGGTCGATGAGCCTCATCGGGGCCTTCCGGGTCCGCGAGGCCGCCTGTGTGACCGGAAGAACGGTCCTCGTCGTGGACGATGTGGTCACCACCGGAGCGACGGCCGGGGAGCTGGCCCGGGTCTTGAAGGCCGCCGGGGCCCGGGAGGTCTGGTGTGCGGCCGCGGCGGGGGTGCACCCGTCTCACACTTCCGAAAGTTGACAACCACAGGGACGGGTGTTATAGTACGGGAGATGTCGGCGCACGCCGCCGACCAGAAACCTCTAGGAGGAATGGATAAAGTGCAAGGTAGGGTCAAGTGGTTCAACCCCGAGAAGGGGTACGGCTTCATCGAGAGGGAGGACGGCGGCGGCGACGTCTTCGTTCACTTCTCGGCCATCCAGATGGACGGCTTCAAGACCCTCAACGAGGGTGAGCAGGTGGAGTTCGAGATTGTTGAAGGTGCCCGCGGTCCGCAGGCGGCGAACGTCGTCCGGCTCGGCACCTCCACTTTCTGAGATCTACCGCCAACGACCCCCGGCGTCGTCCGGCGCCGGGGGTTTCTCATTTGTGCCTCCCGCCGCGGGCGCCCGCACAGGATTTGGCACCCGACAGCGGAATACTACTTCCGTGGACGCGTAGGCGGCCGGGGCCGCTTGGAGTCCGCGGAGGGAGTGAGCCAAGTGAAGATCGATCTGACGGCGAAGAACCTCGAGGTGAGCGATGACCTGCGGCGGCACATTGAGAAGAAACTCGCCAAGATCGAGAAGTACTTCGAGAAGGGCGTTCCGGCGCAGGTGGTGCTGAAGGGGGAGAAGGACCGTCAGATCGTCGAGATAACCCTGCCGTTCAACGGGATGTTCGTCCGGGGCGAGGAGGCCACGTCCGACATCTACGCCTCGGTCAACCTGGCCGTCGACAAGATAGAGCGGCAGATAGTGAAGTACCGGACAAGGTTCCAGCGGCGGAAGCGGGAAGCGCGCCAGACGGCCAGGGCGGTGCCCTACCCGGAACAGGTCGAGGATGACGAGCCGCGCATCGTCAGGGTGAAGCGGTTCAGCATGAAGCCCATGCCGGCCGAAGAGGCGGTGCTCCAGATGAACCTTCTGGGGCATGACTTCTACGTCTTCATCAGTGCCGACACCGAGCAGGTCGCCGTGGTCTACCGGCGCAGGGACGGAAACTACGGCCTCATCGAACCCGAGTAGCCCCCGGGGAGCGGCTCATGGCGGCGAGGACAGGCGTTGTCGTCTTCGAGGGAGGTCACCGCAACCTCACGGGGGCCGGAGCTCTCTTCGCCCGGGTCCGGCGCTGGACCACCCTCGACACCCTCGAGAAGTTCATGGCCCGGCCTGAGGTCGATGTGGTCGTCCTGGCCACCGATTCGACCTCTCTGGCGGCTGAAGCGAGGAAGGCCGGTGCGGAGGTCGCTCTCACGGGACCTGACTTCCACTTCGGTCGGGTCCTCTCAGACCTTGTGAAGGACCACCGCCTCGAGCGGGTGGTCTTCCTGGGGGGCGGCTCTGTCCCGCTCCTCCGTCTGGAGGAACTGACCGTCCTTTTCGAGCTCGCCACCCCGGGCGAACGGGTCCTCGTGTCCAACAACGTCCAGTCACCGGACATCCTGGCCCTGGGGACGGTGCGGGACCTGGACCTTCTGGCTCGGGCCGCGACCGACAACGGGGCCCTCTTCGCCCTCTGTGACGCCGGGTACGAGCGGCGTCTTTTGCCGGACACCTCGACGACGGGTTTCGACCTCGACACACCGTCGGACATCCTTTTCCTGGCCTACGAGGCCAGGCGGCGGGCGGCGTTCGGGGAGGGGCCGCGGCCGGGGAACCGGGCGGGACGTCCGGCGGGGTCCCCGCTGGGCCGCGAAGGGGCTCGACCTCCGACCCCGGCCCCTGCCCTGTTGGGACCACGCACGGCGGCCGGGCTGGCCGGTCTGGACCTCGACCTTTCCGTTCTCGAGCGGGCCGTCGAGGTGCTGGCCGGAGACTACCTGACCGTGACGCTCATCGGCCGCGTTTCGGGCGGGACCATGAACCACCTCAACGCGAACCTTCACGTCCGCCTGCGGGTCTTCTCCGAGGAGCGCGGGATGAAGGCCCTCGGCCTCATCGACCGTGGCGAGGTGAAGAGCCTCATCGGCGCCGTCTTTCAGGACATGGGCCTTGACTATCTGGTGAAGCGGCTCGAGGAGATGTCGGACGCCGTCTTCTGGGACACCCGGGTCGTGATGGCCCACCTGGGACGCTGGCCGGAAGAAGACGACCGGTTCGAGGCCGACCTGGGCCGGTGGGATGAAGTGAAAGACCCCGAACTGCGGCGTCTGACCCGCATGGTCAGAGAGACCCGCATACCTGTCGTCGTGGGGGGACACTCGGTGGTCTCCGGCGGGCTGCGCCTCCTGGTGGACGGACTGCTCGAGGAGGGGCGGGTGCCGCCGGGCGACAGGCCTTGACCGAGGAGGATAATGGCAGACCGCAGAGAAGCCTGACTTGCCCCTCACGGCAGGGCTCCTCGATGCGGAGAGCGGGCCGGTTGCAGGGAGAACGGACCATGTCAAGAGATGACGTGTTCAGAGCCGAGCCGGAGGTGAACGGGAGCCTAAGAGAGTACGAGGAGGCCATTCGACAGGTGAGAGGCGTGACGGCCGCGCGGGTCGTGGCCGACTCACGCGGGGCCATCTCGGAGATCCACGTCCTGGCGGGTCCAGGCCGCGGCCCCAAGCAGATCGTCCGGGACATCGAGTCGTCGCTCATGGCGCGGTTCGGGCTGTCCGTGGACCACAAGAAGATAAGCGTGGCCCAGGTGGGCGAGACGGCGGCGGCTCTCATGTCCTGGGGCACGGGGCGGATTCGGCTCCTCAACGTCTCCTACACTGTCACCTCCACCGAAGTCGAGGCAGAGGTCGAGGTCGAATTCGAGGATGTCGTCCACCGCGGGAGGGCCTCAGGACCGGCCTCGACGGTCAACCGCCTGCGTGTGCCGGCCGAGGCCACCCTTCGCGCGGTGGGGGAGCACCTCGACTCCGACCATCGGCTCGCTCTCGAGGATGTCTCGGTCATCGACCTCAGGTGGAGGAAGGTCGTCCTGACGATGCTGTCGGTCCTCGCCCCGGGCGGTGAAGAGGTCTTGATCGGCACCTCGCTTGTGAGGGTCAACGAAGCCGAGGCCGTGGCGAGGTCCGTGCTCGACGCCCTGAACCGGCGCTTCACCGTCCTCCTGAGGAAGAGCGCCCCGCGCGACAGGACCGAGAGTCCGGGGCCTGGTGACGATCAAGCGCGAACCTGAAAGAGCTCGCGGTCAAGGTTGGGACCGGCGTCGGACGCCGATCACGGCTCAGCACGCCTTCGACGTCCAGTGAGTGAGCGGAGTCCGAGAGGAGCGGACACCCGGAAGTGGAGCGGTCAGCCCCGTCCGACCTAGAGGACCGGACGGGAGCCCATCCGCGGGGAGGTCGTTCCGGTGTCCAAGCTGATGAAGGTCTTGTTCGCCCTTCTGACCCTGCTCCTGGCCGGGGGCGCGAGCGTGCAGTGGAGCGGCTGACGTCTTGACGGCGCCTTCCGGCGCCGGTCCCACAGGAGAGGAGCAGTGGAGTGCCCGGCCGAATCTCCGCCAGTCTCGACTTCGTGGCGAGGGCCTACGTTCTTTCCGTCATTCTCGCCGGGGCCTTCATCCTGGGGTGGCTCCGTCCCGACCTCGGTCAGGGGTCATGGCCTGAAATCCTGGTCTTCGGGCTCCTGGTTTTCTTGGCCGAGGCCATGCCGGTGAGGATACCACGTCGGCTCGATACCGTATCGGTCAGCTACGCCGTGATTTACGCCGCCATCCTGCTGTTCGCGCTCCCCGCGGCCGTGTGGCTTGCGGCCCTCGCGAGCGTGCGGGTCATGGACCTGACCGGGAAGGTCCCCATCAAGGCCGTGCTCTTCAACCGGGCGCAGATGGCCCTGTCGGCCGCGGCGGCCGGGCTGGCCTTCGCCCGTCTCGGCGGGACCCCCGGCCAGGTCGAGGTCCTGCCGGACCTCTGGGCCCTGCTGGGCGCCGCCGGAGCCTACGCCGCCGTCAACATCTTCACCGTGGTCACGGTCATGGCCCTCACCCGGAGGCTCTCCTTCTGGAGCGTCTACAGCAAGGACTTCCGGTGGCTCATCCCCCACTACGTGGCCCTCACCCCCCTGGGCATCCTCATCGCCATCGTGTACGGCGAGGCCGGTCTGGCCGGTGTCGTGCTTCTGTTCGTCCCTCTGGTCGTGGCCAGGTACTCCCTCCAGCTCTACGTCCAGATACGGGACGCCTACCTGGCCACCATCCGGGCGATGGTGGCGGCCGTAGAAGCAAGGGACCCCTACACCGCCGGTCACTCGCGCCGGGTGGCGCGGTACACGGCGGCCGCGGCCCGGAAGCTCAACCTCTCCGAGGACCTGGTGGAACGGCTGGAGTACGCCGCATGGCTCCACGACATCGGCAAACTCGCCGTCCCCGACCGCATCCTCCGGAAGAGGGGCAGGCTCACGGATGAAGAGTGGCACCTCATGCGGCAGCACCCCCGGACAGGGGCCGGCATCCTGAAGGAGATAGACCTCCTCGGGCGGGACGTCGACATCATCCTGCACCACCACGAGCGTTACGACGGACAGGGCTACCCAGACTTCCTGAGCGGCGAGGAGATTCCTCTCGGGGCGCGGCTCATCGCCATCGCCGACGCCTTCGAGGCCATGACCTCTGAACGCCCCTACCGGCCGCGTCCCCTCACCCGGGAGGAGGCCTTCGCGGAGCTGGAGGCCCAGGCCGGCCGCCAGTTCGACCCGGCCCTCGTCAAGGTCTTCATCGAGGCCGTGCAGGACCTTCCGGTCGCCGAGGAGGAGCCGGAGGTCGTGGTGCCCTTCGCACCTGTCCCGGCCTCTGGCGGCCAGGAAGTCTACAGGCAGGCGGCGGCTGCCGCCGAGGTGCGCGAAGCCGCCGGCCCGGAGGAGCCCTCGGAGGATGCGCCGGGGCCGAGCGGGACGGGCCGCCGAGAGTCACAGGACGGGTGAGAAGACAACATGTTCCTGTTCGTGGTCGTGTTCTCCATCGGTGTGGCTCTCCTGCGGGGCGGACGCGTGGAGCGACTGGCCGACTTCCCGTTCAGGCACGTGTGGCTGGTTTTCGCGGCCTTCGGGGTGCAGCTCTTCCTGCGCCCGCCCGTCGCCGGCGGCGACATGGAGTGGGTGCGGGCCGCCGCGCCGTATGTCTACCCCTCCGCATACTACATGCTGCTCTTGTGCTTCCTTCTCAACCGCCGCGCGCCCGGGGCCGGATGGCTCGCAGGCGGGGCCCTGGCCAACCTCGTGGTCATAACGGCCAACGGCGGCAAGATGCCTGTCGACGGGGAGATCCTCCTGCGGCTCGGACAGGTCGAGATCTACGAGGCGCTCGCCTCGGGGAGGAGTCTGACCCACGAGCTCCTCACGTCCCAGAGCCGCCTGCCCTGGCTGGCGGACTGCCTCAAGGGGACGCCTCCCTTCCCGAACCCGAGCGTGTTCAGTGTCGGGGACGTCCTCTTGGCCGTGGGGGTCTTCATCCTGGTGCAGGCGACCATGGTGGCCCGGCCCGGCGCTGTCCGCCAGTGATGGTTCAGGTGACCCGACCCTCAGCCTCAAAGGTTCTCGTTGCCCCGGTGGGTCCGGAGTGGTAGAATCCGAGCGAGGGAAAGTCGTCGGCTTTCCCTTATCTTTGTCTCGCTCTCACGGAGTTGTTCCCCTTGCTGAAAGGCCTGGCAAGAATGGTCCTGGGCGATTTCAACGCCCGGCAGCTCAAGCGCATAGGGGCGGTCGTCGCGAGGTGCAACGAGCTCGAGCCGTCGGTGAGGGCCCTGGACGATGCCGCCCTGGCCGCGAAGACGGCCGAGTTCAAGCAGAGGCTCGACCGCGGGGAGAGCCTCGACGACCTTCTGCCCGAAGCCTTCGCCGTGGTGCGGGAAGCCGCGAGACGCACCATCGACATGCGTCACTTCGATGTCCAGCTCATGGGCGGCGTCGTGCTCCACGAGGGCAACATCGCCGAGATGAAGACGGGCGAGGGCAAGACCCTCGTGGCCACGCTCCCGCTGTACCTGAACGCGCTGACGGGCCGGGGCGTCCATCTCGTGACGGTGAACGACTACCTGGCCAAGCGGGACGCGGAGTGGATGGGCCCGGTCTACCGGTTCCTGGGGCTCGAGGTCGGGGTCATCGTCCACGGCCTCGACTTCTCCCAGCGGCGGGCCGCCTACCGGGCCGACGTCACCTACGGGACGAACAACGAGATGGGCTTCGACTATCTCAGGGACAACATGGCCACGTCCCTCGACAACATCGTCCAGCGCGAGCTCAACTACGCCATCATCGACGAGGTCGACAGCATCCTCATCGACGAGGCCCGGACCCCCCTCATCATCTCCGGGCCCAGTGACAAGCCCACCGAGCTCTACTACCGCTTCGCGGATATCGTCCGCCGGCTGAAGCCCGAGCGGGACTACACGGTGGACGAGAAGGCCCACACCGTCACTCCGACCGAGGAGGGCGTCCGCCGGGTCGAGAGGGCCCTCGGGGTGAAGAACCTCTTCGACGTGAAGAACGTCGACCTCTCCCACTACCTCCTGAACGCCCTCAAGGCCCACGTTCTGATGAAGGCCGACCGTGACTACGTCGTGAAGGACGGCAAGGTCATCATCGTCGACGAGTTCACGGGTCGGCTGATGTTCGGCCGCCGTTACAGCGACGGCCTGCACCAGGCCATAGAGGCCAAGGAAAGGGTCAAGATCGAGCGGGAGAGCCGCACCCTGGCCACCATAACCATCCAGAACTACTTCCGGATGTACAAGAAGCTCGCCGGGATGACGGGAACGGCCCTCACCGAGGAGGAGGAGTTCCGCAAGATATACGGGATGGACGTCATCGTCATCCCGACGAACAGGCCCCTCATCCGGAAGGAGTACCCCGATGTCGTCTACACCACCGAGAAGGCGAAGTTCGACGCGGTGGTGGAGGAGATCGTGGACTGCCACAGGCGGGGCCAACCCGTCCTGGTCGGGACCGTCTCCATCGAGAAATCCGAGCGCCTCTCACGGCTCCTCGAGAAGAGAGGCGTGCCGCACCAGGTCCTGAACGCCAAGCACCATGAGAAGGAAGCGCAGATCATCGCCCTCGCCGGGCAGAAGGGTGCCGTCACCATCGCCACCAACATGGCCGGGCGCGGCACGGACATCGTCCTCGGCGAGGGGGTCGCCGAGCTGGGGGGCCTCCACGTCATCGGCACCGAGAGACACGAGGCCCGGCGCATCGACAATCAGCTTCGCGGTCGCTCCGGCCGCCAGGGGGACCCGGGGAGCTCGAGGTTCTACGTCTCCCTGGAGGACGACCTCATGCGGCTGTTCGGGTCGGACCTTCTGACGGGCATCTTCGAGCGCCTGGGCGTGGACGAGACGACGCCCATCGAGAGCCCCATGGTCACGAGGGCCATCGAGCGGGCGCAGAAGCGGGTCGAAAGCCGCAACTTCGAGATAAGGCGGCACGTGCTCCAGTACGACGATGTGATCAACAAGCAGCGCGAGATCATTTACAGGCAGAGGCGCGAGGTCCTCAAGGGCGAGGGGCTCCGCGACCAGGTCCTGGAGATGCTCAGGAGCCTGGTCGAGCGCCTGGTGGACACCTACTGTCCCGACTCCCTGCACCCCGAGGAGTGGGACCTGCAGGGCCTCGCCGAACAGGTGGGTCTCATCTACCTCGAACCCGGCGAGGTGACGGCCCAGGAGCTCCAGAAGACGGCCTGGGGCGACGAGGAACCCGGCTTCGGGCGGCACCGCGACGAGGCCCGCCGCAGGCTGGTGACGGAGCTCTTCTCGCGCGGCGAGAGGTCCTACGAGCGACGCGAGGCGGAGCTCGGGCCGGAGCTGATGCGCGAGCTGGAGAAGCTCGTCATGCTCCGTGTCGTGGACGCGAAGTGGATGGCCCATCTCGACGCCATGGACGACCTCCGCGAAGGGGTGGGGCTCAGGGCCTACGGCCAGCGGGACCCGCTGACAGAGTACAAGCTCGAGGCGTTCGAGATGTTCAACGAGATGATAGGCTCGATCCAGGAAGAGATAGTGAGGATGATGTTCAAGGTCCGGGTCGAGCGGAAAGTGGAGATGCCGGTCGAACACCGGGGACAGGCGGTGAAGGCCGAGGCTCCGGGGTTGGCGGTGGGGGCTCCCGCGGCCGTGCCAGCGGGTGCGGTCGGAGGTGCAGCGGCCGGAGGCGCGGCGCCCGGCGGGGCACCTGCGGGCCCCGTGCGCCCGGGGGGACGGGCCAGGACGCCTGTCGTCAAGCCCAAGAAGGTGGGACGGAACGACCCGTGCCCGTGCGGCAGCGGGAAGAAGTACAAGAAATGCTGCGGAGGTAACAGGCCTTGACCTACGACGAGCTCAGGCGTGAGCTTGAGGACATCGAGAAGAGGTTCGCGGAACTGAGGGATTCACTTTGACATCGCGGACCTGGAGCGCCGCCTTGCCGAGCTGAACGAGGCCATGGCCAGGCCCGGGTTCTGGGACGACCAGGAGAGGGCCCAGACCGTGACCCGGGAAGCCGGCGCGGTGGAGAGAACGCTCCAGACCCTGCGGCAGGTGGAGGACCTCTGCGAGGAGCTCCGGGTGGCCGTCGAGCTGGGAGGGGAGGAGCAGGACGAGGCCCTGGCAAGGGAAGGGGAGAGCCTTCTCAACGAGGCCCGTCAGGCGCTCGATACCCTTGAGACGGCGACCTTCCTCGACGGGGAGTACGACGACCACAACGCCATCCTGAGTCTGCACGCCGGGGCCGGCGGGACGGACGCCCAGGACTGGGTGGAGATGCTCGCCCGGATGTACGCCCGCTGGGCGGAGGACCAGGGCTTCCGGGTGGAGGTCCTGGACCGGCTGGAGGGCGAGGAGGCCGGCCTCAAGAGCCTGACCATGCTCATCGAAGGGCCCTACGCCTACGGCCTCTGCCGTTCGGAGCACGGCGTCCACCGGCTCGTGCGCATCTCGCCCTTCGACGCCTCGGGACGGAGGCACACCTCCTTCGCTTCGGTCGACGTCGTCCCGGACATCAAGGACACGACGGAGATAGAGATCGACCCTGAAGACCTGCGCATCGACACCTACCGCTCCGGCGGGGCCGGAGGCCAGCACGTCAACAAGACCGACTCGGCCGTCCGCATCACGCATCTGCCCACAGGCATCGTCGTCACCTGCCAGAACGAGCGGTCCCAGCACGCGAACCGGGAGACGGCCATGCGGATCCTGAAATCCCGTCTCCTCAAACTCCGCGAGGAGGAGCGCCTGAAGGAGCTGGCCGAGATCCGCGGCGAGCAGCTCGACATCGCCTGGGGCAGCCAGATCCGCTCCTACGTCTTCCAGCCCTACACGATGGTCAAGGACCACCGTACGGGCGAAGAGACGGGCGACGTCGGAGCGGTCATGGACGGGCGTCTCGGGCCCTTCATAAAGGCCTACCTGACCTGGAAGGCCTCCCTCGGCCGGCGCGGTCACGGGCGGGGAGAGGGACGCAGGAACGAGACCCGGGGGAAGGAGAAGGAGGGAGCCTAACGAAACGAGGCAGGGAGGTGACTGCCGGTGCTGAGGCGCCTGGCCGTGGTCGTCCTCATCGCCTTCGTCGTCCTGGCCGCACTCTCCGAACTCGTCCTGCCCGGCATCCTGGCCCGTAGCGTCGAGGCGGCCCTGGAAGCCACTTTCGGCCCCCCGGCCGAACACGATGTGAGGCTGGCCTCCCGTCCGGCCGTCAAGATGCTCCTCGGCCGTTTCGACGAGGTCGAGGTCACGTCGACGAACGTCCAGACGTCGACCCTGGTTCTCGAGAGCCTGGCCGTCACGCTCCATGACGCGTCGGTCGACCTGAAGGCTCTGCTTTCCGAAGGCGAGCTCGAGGTGAATCGCAGCGCCCGCTCGCGGGTGACCATAACCATCACCGAGCGCAACCTCGAGGAGTACCTCGCGGCGAACGTCCCGGAGTTCAGGGAGCCGCGCGTCCTCATCACGAGCGATGTCGCGGCCTTTTCCGGCTACGTGACCGTGCTGGGTCGGGACTTCGTCTTCACCCTCTCGGGCAGGTTCGTCCTCAGGGACGAGAGCACGGTGGGCTTCGACATCGACGGGTTCACGGTGGACGACGTCGGCGTGCCCGGGGAGTTCCTCGAGAAGTGGCTCGACGTTCTCGCCGAGCCGGACCTCTCCATCGACCTTGCGGGGTTCCCCCTGCCGCTCAGGGGGACCGAGGTGACCCAGGAGGAAGGGCGCGTGATCATCGAGGCGACCGCCGACTGAGCGGCGGGAGACGCCTCGCCCGTCCGGTCGTCCCTCGCCCCCTGTGAAAGGAAAGACGCGACTTGACCATCCACCGGTCCCTCCGGGCGGTCCCGGCGCTGGTGCTGGCTCTGGCCCTTGCGGCGTCGGCCGGAAGCCTCCTCGCCACCGGCGGC
>DPMO01000174.1 GCA_003541445.1 Clostridiales bacterium
CGCGACCGGCTCCCGCGGGGCTCCGCTCACACCTGTCCCGAGAAGGGCGTCGACGACGACGGCGGCCTCCTTCACGAGAGCCGAGAAGGCGGGCCCCTCCAGTTCCCGCCCGAACACGCGGGGCCGCACGAGCCCCTGTGCCTCAAGGGCCCGCAGGTTCGTCAGGGCGTCCCCGGTGAAGGAGTCTTCCGACCCGGCCAGCACCACCTCGACCGGGAGGCCCAGACCGGCGAGGAGCCTGGCCGCGACGAGGCCGTCGCCCCCGTTGTTCCCCTTGCCGGCGAGGACGAGCAGGCTCCCCCTCCGGCCGGAAGGGACTTCTTCCAGAAGCCTCGTCGCCAGGCGGGCCACGGCCCGCCCGGCGTTCTCCATGAGGATGAGCGAAGGGACCCCCGCCTCCACGGCGAGGCGGTCGGCCTCCCTCATCTCCGCCGCCTTGAAGAGCCTGACCACCTCACGAACCCTCCCTCGTGCGTCCCGGGGCCGACCGGACGGGCGTCTTCCCCACGGTGGCCGCGTAGACGACGAACTCCCGCTCACCATCAAGACCGAGGACCCGGTTCAACCCGTCGTCGTCGAAGGCGCCTATGGCGCAGCAGCCGGCCCCCACGGCCTGGACGGCCAGGTAGAGGTTCTGGCAGACGTGGCCGGCGTCGAGGAAGAGGTAGCGGTAGCCGCGCTCCTGGTAACGCCATGAGGTGCGGTAGGGCACGGCCGCCCAGATGAAGGTGACAGCGCTGGTCAGCGCGTACTGCCCGAAGGTCGCCTCCTGCACTTTCCGGGCCACGCCGCCTGTGAGGTCGTGCTCCTGCAGGCTGTGGGAGAGGGCCAGGAAGCGGTAAAGCCCGGGCTCGAGGCCCTCCACCCGGTTGGCCAGCAGGTAGGTCTCGAAGGGGTGGCGGGCGCCGGCCGAGGGCACGGTCCTGAGGGTGGCGTGCCGGGCGGCGACCTCCCTGACCCCTTGGGTGCACCAGAGAAGATACGACACCTCAGCGAGGGTCATCGGCTCGGGGGCGTACTTCCTCACGCTGGTCCTGACGGCAATGGCCTCCGTGAGGTCCACCGGCCTGACCCTGACCGAACGGGGGTCGGGGAGGTCGATGAGCGGTCTCGAGGGGTCGGCCGGCTTCTCCAGAGGAGGCGGGGGCACCCCCTTCTGCTGGTCGGACACTCCCAGCCACCTGTACTTCGTCTTCTCGACGAACTCCGCTCCTATGCTCTTCATCGCTCACCCCTCCGAAGCCGCCCCGCGGCGGGCCGCACCGCCGGACCGGGCCGGGGCGGCGAGGTCTTCGCTCGAACCCTTGCCGACGTCCGTCCTCAAAGTCTTCCCTCCGCATCCGCCGGGGAAAGGTCCCCGGCCCCCTTCGGAGAACTCCCCCCGGGTCTTTCCGCCACGCCCTGAAGGGCACACTACCGAGTGGAGGTCTCGTGAGTGAAACGCGTTCTTCCCGTCTTCCTGGCTGTCGGAGCGGCCTGTCCATGGCTCTACCTGCGGCTCGTCGGTTTCCACGGGTCACCGGCCGTCCAGGCCGCCCTCTCGGGGGCGGCCATCCTGGGCGCGGCCTTCCTCCTCTCGTGGGCCGCCGAACTGGCCCAGCTCGACATCTCCGACGCCCTCGCCGTGGCTCTGCTCTCGTTCATCGCCGTCCTGCCCGAGTACGCCGTCGACATCTACTTCGCGTGGCAGGCGGGAAAGGACCCGACGTACGCCCCCTACGCCGTGGCCAACATGACCGGGGCGAACCGCCTGCTCATCGGTGTCGGCTGGAGCGCCGTGGTCTTCGTGTACTGGTGGAAGACGCGGAGCCGCATCCTGCGCCTCGCCGAGCGCGACCGCCTCGAGCTCGGGGCCCTGACCCTGGCGACGGTCTACGCCGTCGTCATACCCCTCAAGGGCTCTCTCTCCCTGCTTGACACGGCCGTTCTCCTCCTCCTCTTCGCCCTTTACATCCGCTCGGCGTCGGCCCAGAGCGTGGGAGAGCCGGAGCTCATCGGCCCGGCCGCGGCCATAGCCGCCCTCCCCCAGAGGCCCCGACGCCTGGTGACCGCATCCCTTTTCGTCTTCGCCGCAGGGACCATCCTCCTGTCGGCGGAGGCCTTCTCCGAGGGGCTGGTGGGAACGGGCAAGCTCTTCGGCATCGACGAGTTCTTCCTCGTCCAGTGGCTCGCCCCGCTGGCCTCGGAATCCCCGGAGTTCATCATCGCCGTCCTCTTCGCTCTTCAGGGCCGTGCGAACCTCGGCCTCCGGACGATGATCTCCTCCAAGGTCAACCAGTGGACCCTCCTCGTGGGCATGCTCCCTCTGGCCTTCGCCATATCCTCCGGAAGCCCCGAGGCGATGCCGCTCGACTCCCGCCAGGCCTCGGAGATCTTCCTGACCATGGCCCAGAGCCTGTTCGCCGTGGTCGTGCTGGCGCGGTTCGAGTTCTCGATGTGGTCGGCCCTGGCCCTCTTCGGTCTCTTCACGACCCAGTTCGCCCTGCCGGCCCTCCACCCGCCCTTCATCGCCCTCTACTTCGTCCTCGCCTTCGCCCTCCTGCTGCGTGACCGCGGCCGCCTCCGCACACTCGGCCGGGCCGTGCACAACCTCACCGCCCGGGAGCGCCCGGTCGAGGAAGCCGCCGTCGGGCCAGAGGAGCCGTAGGCAGAAACGGGCGGCCGGCACGGGCGGCCGGCACGGGCGGCCGTAAGGACCGCCGGACCCCGCGGCCCGACCGGTGGGGGCGCGGGGTCCGGCCTCTTCCTCCAGGGGAGCTGCCCGCACGGGCTACTCGACGGTGACGCTCTTGGCCAGGTTCCGGGGCTTGTCGACGTCACACCCGCGCTCGACAGCCGCGTAGTAGGCGAGGAGCTGGAGCGGGATGGCGGCCAGCACGGGCATCAGCAGCGGGTGGGTCACCGGCAGGCGGATGACCTCGTCGGCGTGGTCGGCGATCTCCCCGTCGTCGGCCGCGGCCACGGCGATGACGTGGCCCCCGCGGGCCTTGACCTCCCGGATGTTGGAGATGGTCTTCTCCCGCAGGTCGGGCTGGGTGACGACGGCGATGACAGGCACATCCTCCTCGATGAGGGCCAGTGTGCCGTGCTTGAGCTCGCCGGCGGGGTAGGCCTCGGCGTGGATGTAGGATATCTCCTTGAGCTTGAGCTGGCCCTCCATGGCCACGGCCCAGTCGAGCCCCCGGCCGATGTAGAACACGTCGTCCCAGCCGGCCAGGAGCCGGGCGGTCTCCCGGATG
>DPMO01000051.1 GCA_003541445.1 Clostridiales bacterium
GGCAGTGATGGCCTCGTCTCGCGCCCCGGTTGCGCAGGCCACGCCCCGCGGCCCGGCAGCAGCGCCAGCCTCGCCGCGCGCTCGCGCCTCACCCGGCCGCTCATCGCGTCCGCACCCGCCCCGGCGCGGAGGGCGCCGGTGGGGCAGAACCTCACGCAAAGGGGGAAGCCCCATTCCCGGCAGCCGTCACACTTGAGGGCCCTGGGTCCGCGACCGGGCACGTCCACCATCATGGTGATGGCCGCGAACGGACACTCCATCACGCAGCTCCAGCATCCGACACACCGGGAGGCGTCGATGTGCACCGTCCCCTCCAGCGGGTCGGTCCGGATGGCGCCGCTGACGCAGGCGTCGGCGCAGGGTGCGCTCTCGCAGTGACGGCAGATGCCGATGGTGGGCCAGCCGGAGTCCCTTATCCTCACCCGGCTCTCAAGACCTCGGCCGTCGCCGCCGTGCGCCATCTCGCAGACCGCCTCACATCTCCGGCACCGGGTGCACCGGCCCGGGTCGACCCCTATCGAGAGCAAGGCGAACGGGCCTCCTCCACGGCGGCCACGAAGCGCCCGGCGCCCTCCGCCAGCGCCTCCCAGTCCCCGCGTTCGATGAGGTCCCTGCGCACCAGCTCGCCGCCGGCCCCCACCGCGACCGCTCCGGCCCTCAGAAAAGAGCCGGCGTTGTCAGCGCTCACCCCGCCCACGGCCAGGAGAGGGATGCCGGGAAAAGGTCCCCTCAGATGTCGGAAGTACGGGGCACCGAGGACGGCCGCGGGGAAGACCTTGATGAGACCGCCTCCCGCCCGCCAGGCCGCGTGAACCTCGGTGGGACTGAAGGCCCCCGGGACACACAGCACACCCTGCCGCCGGCACTCCTCCACCACTTCCGGCACGAACACGGGGGTGACGATGAACCGCGCCCCGGCGGCCAGCGCCCGCCTGACCTGCCGGGCGCTCGTCACCGTCCCCATCCCCCACAAAGAATCGTCGCCCGAGGATGCCATCGCCCGCGCGAGCAGGTCGGGGGACGACTCGTCGTCCCAGGTGACCTCTGCCACCCGGACGCCTCCCCGCCACAGCGCCTCGACCGCGGGCTCCAGCCTGGCCTCGGGCACCCGGCGCAGTATGGCCATCACTCCCGCCCGCTCAATCCGTTCCCTGACCAGTTCCGGGCTCTGCACCGCTGCCGCCTCCCGCCGTCGTCGGGTCCGCGCATCCCAGCCGCTCCAGGAAGGGCAGATAGGCCGGGTCCGCCCTGAGGGTGTCCTTGAGCAGGCGTCCGCCCTCCTGGAGCACGAGGGCGATCTCCGTGGCCCTGCGGCCGACGTCTCGGGCGGCCTTCACCAGCGCGGCCGCGTCCGCTTCCCCCGCCTCCGCCTGTCGGGCCAGGGCGTCTCTGGCGATGTCGTTGGAGGTCCACCCGCCGGCCCCGATGTAGGACTGCCACATGTCGCCGGTGACAGGGATACACTGCAGGATGAGGGCGTGGCAGATGAGGTCGGTGAGGGTGTGCTCCTGCCCGGAGGAGAGGTGCACGCCTTGGGCGATGGCCCCCACCACCTTCAGCAGTTTGGGCAGGGTGTCCACTCCGGCGGGGAAAAGGTTTCGGTAGCGCCCGAACAGGCTGTTGCCGAGCCGGTCCAGGAAGCACTTGAGCTGGCCCGGCACTCCCATGTGGTAGACAGGGACCGAGTATATCACCACGTCGGCCGCCACCCAGAGGTCACGGAGTTCCTGGAAATCGTCTTTCAGAACACACTCTCCGCCCTGGTCCCCGCATCGGAAACATGAGACGCAGGGCGCGAACTTCTTCCCCCGCAGACTGTAAGAGGTGCACTCCACCTTCCCCGGGCTGACCGCCCGAGCGGCCCCGAGCGCCTCTTCGAGTAGGAACTGACTGTTGCCCTTACGCGGGCTGCCCGAAATCCCGAGTACCCTGACCATCGCGCCTCCCACCGTCGGGCACCTGACCGGTCATCAGGAGGCCGATGGTGCCCGCATCGAATTCGTCCCGACCGAGTTCGCCGATGAAGCGTCCCCTGTACATCACGAGGATGCGGTGACAGAGGAGCATCAGTTCTTCAAGCTCGCTTGAGAAGACGAGCACGCCCACCCCCTGAGCGGCACACCGCACGAGCTCAGCCCGCACGTACTCGGTGGCGGCGAAATCCAGCCCACGGGTCGGCTGATGGGCTACAATCACGCGCGGTGAACCGGCGAGGGCCCGGGCCAGCACCGCCCTCTGCTGGTTCCCGCCCGAGAGGTTCATCATGGGCGTCTCCGGGGAGGGGGCCCGTATCCCGTAGCGCTCCACCGCCTCGGCGGCCGCCTGTCGGATCACCGGGTGGCGCAGGACCCCCCGGGCGGAGAAGGGCGGCCTGTCACAGCGGTCCATGACCAGGTTCTCCGCGAGGCTCAGCCCTCCCACCATCCCGTGCAGGTGCCGGTCTTCGGGGATGAAGCGCAGACCCGCCCGCAGACGCCGCGCGATGCTCCACGAGGTGGCGTCCTGCCCCGCGATGACGATGCGGCCCCCACGGCTGCGGCGGATTCCCACCAGGGCTTCGGCCAGCTCCGTCTGCCCGTTGCCGGCCACTCCGGCCACCCCCACGATCTCGCGCGGCCGCACCACCAGGGAGACCCGGTCCACGGCAGGTCTCTGGTGCTCTTCTCCCACCACGAGGTCCTCGACCTCCAGGAGAGCGCCTGGCTCGGGCGCCTCCAGCTCCCAGTCGGGAGCGGCCGACCACTCCCTGTCCACCATCATGAAGGCGATGTCCCGCGGATTGCTGTCCTTCCGGGCGACGGTGGCCACGTGTCTCCCTTTGCGCAGGACCGTGATGCTGTCTGCGACCGCGAACGCCTCGTTGAGCTTGTGCGTGATGAGCACCACCGAGTGTCCCTGGCCACGCAGGCGCAGAAGGAGCTCCAAGAGTCTCTCTGTCTGCTGAGGGGTGAGGACGGCGGTGGGTTCGTCCAGGATGAGGAGTTTGGCTCCCTGGTAGAGCAGTTTGAGAATCTCCACCTGCTGCTGCTGGCCCACCGAGAGTGACTCCACACGGGCCTCCAGGGGAAACGAGAAGCCGTATTCCCGGCACAGACCTTCCAGGACCGCCCGGTGGTGATGCCACCTGGGCCTCATGTGGGTCCACCCGAGCTGCGGCATGAGGACGTTCTCCAGCACGGTGTGGTTGGGGATGAGGGAGAAATGCTGGTGGAGCATCCCGATCCGGGCCTTGATGGCCTGCCGCGGAGACCAGTCGCGCCCGGTCCGGCGCCCCCACACGCTTATGCGGCCGGCATCCGGACGGTACATCCCGTAGAGGATGGTCATGAGGGTCGTCTTGCCGGCCCCGTTCTCCCCGACCAGAGCTCTGATCTCCCCCTCGGAGATGTCCATGTCCACCCTGTCCAAGGCCTGCACCGTCCCGAAGGACTTGCATATGCCCCTCATGCTGACCGCCACAGCCGAATCCGCCTGCACCCTGGCTCCTGCTCCTTCCCAGTCAGGAGCCGGGGCGGGACCGGGCCACGGCCCCGCCCCGGCTCCACAGCCTACTCCCGACCCGGGTTCAGCTCCCCCCGATCTCCTCGTGGATGACCACCGGGATGGGCAACTCACCGTTCTGCAGCTTGGTGACCAGGTCTTGAATCTCCGTCACCGTCTCCTCGGGAAGGCTCCCCCGGAAGTCGGCAAGACCGAAGTACTCGGCGCCGCAGTGCACGATCTTCTTCTCAAGGTCTCCGGACATGAACTGTTCGGCCAGATCCCTGTACATCCGCGGCTTGTCGATGATGACGCTGGTGAGCATGACCTCGGGGGCGTCCTCGTACATGTCCCAGGCGAAGCCCACGATTTTGGCCCCGCCGGCCTGGGCCGCCTCATAGCACCCCAGCGTTCCAGGGCCGGTCTCCGGGAAGATCACGTCCGCGCCCTCTTGGATCTGCAGGGCCGCCAGCTCGCGGTGCTTGGCCACGTCGACCCAGTCACCCACGAAGTAGGTGAGGACCTCAACGTCGGGCCGCACGAACTTGGCCGCCTCGATGGTCCCGCTGAAGAGAGTGATCAGCGCCGGAACAGGTACTCCGCCCACGAGCCCGATGATGCCGGACTCCGTGGCCTTCGCCGCCACCAGACCGACCATCTCGCCGTAGGCGTACAGGTCCGGGGACCAGGCGGCGACCCGCGGCGAGTTGGGCAGTTTCTCGCACATGGACATCATGACGAACCAGGTCTTGGGGTACTTGGGCGCCACCTCGAGGAACGCCGCCGTCTGACCGGCATCGGGGAAGATCACTAAATCGTAGCCCTGTTCCGCGTACCCCGCGGCCGTGGCGGCCGTCTGGGCGTAAGGCACGCCCTCAGCCACGGTCACTTCCCAGCCGTACTCGTTCCGCAGGGCCTCGATACCGGCCCAGTCGGCACGGTCCCAGCCCCCGGCGCGGGCGGGATTGACGATCGAGAAGATGATCGCCGCCTTGACCTTGGTCTCTTGGGCGGCCGGCTTCTCTTCCTCGGCGGCGCAACCCGCCAGCCCCCCCAGCAAGAGCAGCACCAGGACACCCGCCACCAGGCGCCGCACTACCGACCTCTTGGACATCGTATCCCTCCTTGACACTCGGCTTCGGCTCCTCGCCACTCGGGCTCGAATCGTAGGGCAGCCAACCCTCGAGTAGCCTCGTCGTCACCTCCTCGCGTAGGGCTTGCCCACGTCGCGCGGTTCCACCGCTCGCCCCATCGCGGCCACGGCCATAAGGGTGACCACGTACGGCAGCATCAGGTAGTAATAGGGGTTGAGCCCCGTCCCCAGGGCCTGGGCCCTGAAGGCCAAGGCCTCCCCCGCCCCGAAGAGCAGGCAGGCCGCCAGCGCGA
>DPMO01000088.1 GCA_003541445.1 Clostridiales bacterium
GCGGCCGAGGGCGGACAGGGCCAGGAGGCCTTTCTCCAGGTGCGCGGGACCGATGCCGTAGGCGCGGAGCTCACCTATCGTCTCGGCCAGACGGCGGAGGAAGCCCGGCCGCCCGGTGACAGAGGCGAAGACGCGGAGCTCCTCGCGTCTCCTCTCCAGCAGCACCCTCAGGGCCATGGCCTTGCCGACCTCGTCGATGTGGGGGCGGGCCGCGCCGCCGGTCTCGGCCAGGACCCGCCAGGCGAGGCGGCGGAAGCTCAGGACGTGGCCCCGGGCCGACCCGCGCACGCCCGGGAGGGAGACCAAGAGGCGGTCCATCTGGAAGGTCGCCTGTTCGGGGACGAGCAGGATGAGCGGAGGACCGTCCGGCGACCGCCTGAGGTCGGCGGCCAGGGCCTCCAGGCAGTAGCGCGTCTTGCCGCTTCCGGCCCGGCCGAGGATGAGGCGCAGCGGCAGGAGGACCACCCCCTCCGGTCGGTTCGGGTCCGGCGCCCGGGTCGGAACCTCGGCCCGTCCCGACCCCGAGACCCTGGAACCCCGTCGTCGCCCCTGCGGACTTCCGTTCGCGTGGGGGGTGCCCGAGTCCTGGTCACCGTTCGGACGGTTGGACGGCGAGGACGGTGTCTCCTTCTCTGGCAGACGCGTGCAGGGGCCCGCCCGTGCGGCGCCGCCCGTATCGGGCCGTGCCTGTAACCGTGTGACAGGTCCGTAGCAGGCTTTTTACGGGAGGCGAAGGACTTCTGCCCGGAGGCGAGAAGTCCGATAGACTATGACGGAAAGACCTGTCGCTGCTCCGGCCGTTCGCCCTCCCTCGTTGTCGGCGGCCTCGACAGCTGCCCTCCGCCGGGAGGTCTTCCGCCTCGCCTGGCCGGCCATCCTCGAGATGTGTCTGCACATGGCCGTGTGGATGTTCGACGTGGCCATGATCGGACGGCTGGGAGCCGTCCCGCTCAGCGCGACGGCCGTGGGGGGACAGGTCTACTGGGGTCTCATGTTCCTCCTCGGGGGAATCGGGGTGGCCGTCACGGCCATCGTCTCCAGGCGGGTCGGGGAGGACGATACCGAAGGGGCGTCGGCCGCGGCGGGTCAGGGCGTTGCTCTGGCCGTGGCCGCCGGGCTGGCCATGGGGCTGGCCATCTGGGCGGCGGCACCCGGCCTCTTCCGGCTCACCCGGCTCGGACCCGAGGTTTCCGCCCTCGGGATGGACTACCTGCGCGTCATCTGCCGCGGCGCTCCCTTCCTCGTGACCAGCATGGTCCTCTCCGGCATCCTCAGGGGGCACGGGGACACCAGGACACCCATGCTCCTGGCCGCCCTCGTGAACGGCCTCAACATCCTCGGCGACTATGTCCTCATCTTCGGCAACTTCGGCCTGCCGGCCCTCGGTGTGCGAGGGGCGGCCCTGGCCAGCTTCGGCGCCCATGTGGTCGGGCTGTGCCTGTTCGTTGGTCTCCTCTTCGGGGGGCGGCTCCGGGCCCGGGTGCGGCCGGGCGACGTGTTCCGGTTCGACGGGGCCATGGTCCGGAGTATCCTGAGGCTGGCCGTGCCGGCCAGCATGGAGAATTTCCTGACCGACATGGCCAGGACCGTCGGGGTCTTCGCCGTGGCGACTCTCGGGCCGGTGTCCATGGCCGCCTACGAGGTGACGGCGACGACCGAGGCCATCTCCTTCATGCCCGGCTTCGGCTTCGCCGTGGCGACGACCGTGCTCGTCGGGCAGAGCCTCGGGGCGGGGGACCCCGGCAAGGCGCGCGCCGTGGTGACCCAGGCCGGATGGATCGCCGTGGTCTTCATGGGCTCCCTGGGCGTCGTCTTCTTCCTGTTCCCGCGCCCCCTCGTCAGCATCTTCACGAACGACCCGGCCATCATCGAGGTGGCGTCGCGCTGTCTGCGGGTGACGGCCTTCGCCCAGCCGTTCATTGCTCTCCACGGAGTGCTCTCGGGCGCCCTGCGAGGTGCGGGCGACACCCGCTCGCCCATGGTCGTGGCCGGGGTGACCTCCTGGGGCTGCCGGGTGCTTCTCACCTACGTGGTGGTCTTGGCGCTCGGCCTGCCGCTCGAATGGGTCTGGGGGGTGATGGCCCTGGACTTCGGCCTCAAGATGTTCTGGCTCCTGGCCGTCTACCGCCAGGGCCGGTGGCAGGGGATACGGGTCTAAGGTGACGTGTCGAGCAGGTGCGGGCGGAAGCCGGCCCCCTCTGGGTCACAATCGATGCTCCTACTCCCACCGGCCCCGGGCCGAGGCGGCCGAACGAAGCGAGACCCTGTAGACCAGGTAGGAGGCCATCGCTGCCAGGACCGGCCCCACCGGCGGCGCCGCCTCGAGTCCGAGGGCGAAGACAGCCGTGGCCACCCCTATGTAGAACGCCTGGAGGAAGAAGTGGGCGACGGTCTCCGAGGGAGCCACCCGCCGGCGGGGGTCGGGGGAGTCGAAGACCGGCGCCCCAGCTCCCACCGCCACCGATATGGCCAGCGAACCCGGGGCGCAGGCCAGTACCGCCAGACCCACCAGCACCGCCTGACCGGCGGGCAGGCCGAGACCGACACCGCCGAGAAGCCCGGTCAGCAGCGAGCAGACGGGGGCGACGACCGCCGAGACCCCCCACATCTTGGCCCGCAGCCAGTCCTCGGCCGCCAACGGGGCCGACAAGGGGAACCACCGCGCCGCGCCTTCGCGCCCTACGGCGCCGAGGGCAAGGGTGAGACCCATCGTGACCACCAGGGTGAGCCCGATGACGAACACGAGCACCGGGCTGACCGCGAAGGGGTCGGCCGGTCCGCCGCCGCGCAGGCGGCCGGAGATGAAGATGACGAAGATGACGACAAGGCCATAGGCCACCTGGGCCCACTCGGTCGGGTCGCGCAGGACCACAAGGATTTCCTTTCGTACCATCCCCAGCGCTGGACTTCCGGCACCGAACCGTCGCACCCGTCCGCCGGCCAGGCGCCGCCGGGGGGCGCCGCCCCAGCCGGCCGTGAACAGCCGCGGCACCACCGCCAGCCCCGCCGCGAGGGCGAACGCCCCGGTCGTCCCGTAGGTAGCCAGGCCGAGCGCGAAGAGTTCCGGGCTGTCGGCGACCGCCGCGTGGAGACCTGCCGCCAGCCAGGCCGTGGGCAGGTAGCTGGCGCCGAGCCAGGATTCGGCCAGCCGGGTGAAGACGGCCGTGCCTCCGATGGCCGACAGGAGGTGGCTGGCGGCATAGGCCAGAGCCCCCGCCAGTATGCCGAGGGCGACACCGACCTCCCGGGCCCGGTAGGCCGGGACGAGCCTCATCGCCGCCACGTTGAGGAGCAGGGCTGCTCCGGTGGGGAGAAGGTGAAAGACCGCGGCCGCCGGCGCCAGAGCCAGGTAGAACCAGCCGGGCGCTCCGAGGGCGTGGCCGTAAGCGGCCATGCAGGGCAGGCCGAGAATCAGTATCAGGGGTGCTTCCGCCGCGGCGACCTCGACCGTCTTCACCGTGAAGACCTGCCGGGTCGACAGGGGCCAGGAGAGGAGGAGCGGCAGGTCGGACGAGGCGTAGAGGCGGGTGAAGGCCGTCCCGAGGGCGAGCACGGTGACGCACAGCGCCAGGAGGGTCAGGAGGGAGGCCAGCGCCGGGACCAGGAGGTCCGGCCTGACCTCGGCCAGCATGCGGAAGAAGCCCCGGCCGAGCGCGAACACCACACAGGCCAGACCCAGGCCCAACACGCCCAGGAGGGCCATCTGGTCCGTCCGGCCGGAGAAGAGCATCTGCCACTTGGAGCGGAGGATGGCCCCGACCGGAGACCGCGTCGGGGCCGTGGTCCCCGTCATGGCGCCGTCCCCGTATCGAAAGGCTCGTCGGCCTCGAAGGTGCCTTCGTCCCCGGTCAAGCGGAGGAACACGTCCTCCAGGGTGGCCGCACGGCCGTTGCCGCCGGGTTCGGCCAGGGCCCGCAGTTCGTCGAGGGTCCCCACCGCTATCAGCCTCCCCCTGTCGATGATTCCGACCTGGGAGCACATGGCCTCGGCTATCTCGAGGATGTGGGTGGACATGAAGACGGTGCCGCCCCGCCGGCAGAAGTCGCGGAGGACGTCCTTGACGAGGCGGGCCGCCTTGGGATCGAGCGCGGAGGTGGGTTCGTCGAGGACGAGGACCTCGGGCTCGTGGAGGAGGGCGGCCACGAGGGCCAGCCTCCGGCGCATGCCGCG
>DPMO01000070.1 GCA_003541445.1 Clostridiales bacterium
GCCGGGGAGCCGGGCCGTGACGGAGGGGCCGACGGCAGGCCACAGGACCCACAGGGCGAGAAGGCCGGCCAGGCCTCTCGTCAGCGGGGGGAGGATGAAGGCCGCGAGCGTCAGCAGGGAGGCACCGGCCACGGCGGCGAGGGCGCCCGGGTCGGCGATGACGTTGACGACGACCTTGAAGAGGGGGACGACTCCCTCCTGCAGGGCCGCCGCGCCGAGGAAGACGAGACCCCTCAGCCTGAAGGCGCCCTCCGCGGGCGGCCGGTCGAAGGCCGCCGCGACCAGCCAGACCGCGGCCGCCGCGAGGACCAGGCTCCCCAGAAGGTCGGCCGTCACCACCAGCGTGCCCGGCACGCCGACAGCCCGGGCCAAGGGGTTCCCGTAGATGACCGACGGGGCGAGGTCGGCCGCGGCGAAGAGGACGGCCGTCACCCCCAGGGTGCGGCGCGTCTGCCGGGCCTCCAGGCCCCTGTTCAGGACGTAGCCGCCGGCGGCGAAGAGGCCCACGCCGGTGAGCGCCAGGAGCATGGAGAAGACCCGGCCCTGCCACGACGGGAAGTCCGTGACGTGAAGGAGGTTCGTCAGGTACTGGCCGGAGAGGAGGACGAGGTACAGGCCCAGCCAGAACTCGAGCGGTGTCTCCTCCGGGCTTCTCAGCGTGCGTTCCGTGGACATCGATGAGGACACCTCTCCAGGGTCGTTCGGCGCCGTTCTTGGCGCCCGAGCCCGGGTTATCCTTCCCCGGACGGCTCTCCAGGAACGCGCTTGCCGCATCGAGGGCTGCGGCACGACCACAGACCCCGGCTGACTCCAGCGCGGGTGGTCACGACCCGGACGGAACCTTCTTCCGCCAGACGGTGCTTTCCGTCTGCCAGCGGCTTTCCAGGAACGCGTGCGCCGCATCGAGGAGTCGGGGAACCGTGTCGTCCGTCAGCCTGTAGATGACACGCTGACCCTCTCTCTCTCCGACGATGAGCCCTTCGTTCCTGAGTATGCTGAGGTGCTTTGACGCCGACGGCTGCTCGACATCCAGGAGCGGCACCAGTTCACACACACACTTCGGCCCACTCCGCAGGTTCTCGAGCAAGGCCACCCTCACCGGGTGGGCGAGAGCCTTGAAGAGCCGTGCGCTCATCACGTTGAGGTCGCTACGCATCGTCTACCTGGGAGCTTCCGCCCTGATCCACTCGGCGATCTCAGCCTCGCTCGGCAGGCGGCCGCTGCACTTCAGCTTGCCGTTGATGGCGAGGGCCGGCGTGGCGATGACTCCCATCTCGGCCATCCGGTTGAGGTCCGACACCTTCTCCACGTCGGCCGCCACATCGAGTTCGGCGAGGACGTTGATGGTCTTCTGCATGAGCGCCTCGCACCTCGCACATCCGGGACCAAAGACCTTGATTTCCAGCAACGACGGTTCCTCCTTTCCGGTCATGGGCACGGCCGGCGGTCGTCGCTCGGCCCGAAACCCTCACGCTACGAGACTGCCGTAAATCAGGCCGGCTGTAGCTGACATGACGACGACGAGAACGATGAAGAACAGAGTCTTCTTCGTTCCCAGCACGCTCCCTATGACCAGCATGTTGGGCAGGCTGAGGGCAGGGCCTGCCAGAAGGAGCGCCAGGGCCGGGCCCTGGCCCATCCCGGAGCCCAGGAGTCCCTGAAGGATGGGAATCTCGGTGAGGGTGGCGAAGTACATGAAGGCCCCGACGACCGCGGCAACGAGGTTCGCCGGCAGGGAGTTCCCACCGACCCAGTCCGCAACATAGGTGGAGGGAATCAGCCCCGCGTCCGTGCCCGGCCGGCCCATAAGAGCCCCTGCCGCCATGACGCCGGCAAACAGGAGCGGCAGTATCTGCTTGGCGAACGTCCAAGTGGCCTCGAGCCATGTGACCCTCTCTTCAGGCCCGAACCATCTCTTCAGCATGAAGACCAGAATCAGGAGAAAACCTGCCACCAGGTACCACTTGACCGCGAACACGGTGTTCCATAGGCTCACCGGCTCAGCGGACCGTCCCCACGCGGCGAACACGAGAATGCCTGTCAACACCAGCATGAAGAGACCGGTCTGCCCGGGAGTGCGTCGGGTGGCTGCGTCTATCTCTAGACCGACGGACCGCGCCGCTCGGTCCTCGTCTTCTCTGCGAAAGAACAGGGCCATCAAGAGACCGATGACGACCGCGAAGAGGACCGCCCCGACAGCCCGCGCGGCACCGAGCCGCCATCCCAGAACCCGTGCCGTGAGGATGATAGCCAGGATGTTGATGGCCGGGCCTGAGTAAAGGAAGGTGACGGCCGGGCCCAAGCCCGCTCCCCGCCGGTAGATTCCCGAGAACAGAGGAAGGACCGTGCACGAGCAGACAGCCAGAACGGCGCCGGAGACTGAGGCCACCGAGTAGGCGGTCACCCGGCGGGCTCCCGGCCCGAGATACCTCATGACTGCTCCCTGAGATATGAAGTTGGCGATGGCTCCGGCGATGAAGAACGCGGGCACCAGGCAGAAGAGCACGTGCTCCCTCGCGTACTCCTGGAGCATGCGGAAGGCCTCGAGGATGGCCGTGTCCACTCTCGGAGAGCCGAAAGGTGTGAGATAGGCGGCCAGGAACACCAGGAGCATGAGGATGAACTTCTGCCATTCCTTCAATAGGGTTCCCTCTTCCTCTCTCGGGGTCTCGGCTGAGGCCCGATAGTTTCTTTTTTGGGTATATAACGATATAAACATAATGTAAGGTTGAACGAAAATCAAGGGACCGGGACCCCTGGACTCAGGCCGGCCTGCGGCCAGGGCCCTGAGGCGGTCTTGTGGCCGCCCAGTGGCCGCTCTGGTGCGGACTTCCACGTTAAGGGTTGACAACCGGCACCCGGCGCGGCGACGGCCAGCCTCGGCCGCCGACAGTTCGGACCGTGTGCCGGAAGGCCGGACAGCGGCCTCGGGCACGCGA
>DPMO01000030.1 GCA_003541445.1 Clostridiales bacterium
GTCTCTCCTGCCTCGAGGTGTACGGCAAGCGCGGGAAGCAACATCTGATTCAGAGGCTCGAAGGCTACGCACGCGCGGCCAGGTACTACCCATGGGTCGTGCTCCTGGACCTGGACGCCGATGCCGACTGTGCGCCTGCCTACAGGCGAGAGCTGTTGGGCGACAGCGAAGGGCCGCTCGTCCTGCGGATTGCCGTGAGGGCGATTGAGTCCTGGCTTATCTCGCACGCCACAGCCGGAGGGCGGATCTGCGCAGAGAAATGGTGCCGCGCCCGGAGAGCGGGGCCCGGGTGGGACCCCTTTACAGCGACTGGATGAGACGCTTTGCTCTCGGCCCAGGACACTGCTGGGACCCGGTCGCCGCCGCGCGAAACTCGCGGAGTCTTGCGTCCTGCCTACGTGCCCTCGTGCGCCTTAAAGGCCGAGTCGGTTGAGTGGCCTGGCGACGGCTACGTCGTCGCTGTGCTCATGTGTCCTTCCCGCCCAGGCCGGCCTTCTTGAGGGCCAGGGCGAGGGGGCTTTCCGCCTCGGCGTCGGTGTCGCCGGCGTAGTAGGTCAGGGTGCGGGACTGCTCCTCTTCCTGGGGCTCTTCATCATCAGGGGCTTCACCAGCCTCCGCTTCCGCTCTGGTCCAGAGGTCAGGGTCGTCCAGAAGACCGTAGTCGGCCGCCAGGCCTCGGACCCACTCCCTGTCTACGATACTGAACCAGATATCCTCCCGGCTGGCGTGCCGGGCGTCGGCCGGCGGGGTGTCGTCACCGGGCCGGGGTGTCTTGACAGCGGCGGCCGCAGGCGCCGCGTCCGTCACAAGGTCCGGGTCGATCTGCCACCAGGACATACGTTGTCCCCGCGGTCCGGGCGGGACGACGAGGTCTTCGGGCAGAGGTGCGCCGTCGAAGGCCCAACGCCAGAGGCCGCCTGAGAAGTCCACGTAGATGACACAGCCCTGGACGCCCGACCACTTCTTCCGGAGCAGGTCGAGGGTGTAGCCGAGCTGTCTCGAGGCCTCCCAGACCACCGTCGGGCGCCTGGAGCACTTTATCTCGTAGACGCAGGTGGGCGTCTCCTCGGCCCCGGGGTCTGCGGGCGACCCGACGGCCACCGCGTCCAGCTCGCGGTACATGTCGCGGTAGCCGTAGTCCCCCTCCTGGACCTGGTAGGCCAGGACACGCCGGTCGGTGAGAAGGGTGTTGCGCTCGAGCCACATCCGGACGGTCTTCTCGGCCATGTACCCGACGAGCTGTGAGGCTGTGGGCGGGCGCTTGTCACGGAGGGTGTAGTTCCGGGCCCGCAGGTCCTCCATGTACGCGCGGTACCCTTCGTCCGTGACCGGGACGAGCCTGATGTGGCGGATGCGCCGGGTTCTCCTGGGGCGGGGGTGAACCATATGGACCACTTCTCCCGCAGAGCTTTCGGGGTGCCCGAGGCGGCCGGGAGCCGTCTCTGGGCCTACGGTTCACTGCCCGAGCCGGGGGCTCCTGCCCCCAGGGCGAACTTCGCCGGCTCATGTCTTAAGGCTGGTGCTGCCAGTCGATTCCCCACTTCCGGCGTGCCGTCTCGAGCAGGCGGGCGAACGCGAGCACGATGTCCTTCTCCGTCTCGAGAGGGCCGCCGTCGGCCCGGCTCAGACGGCAGGTGTCGAAGGATATCTCGTCACCGAGCACGGTGCGGGACAGGCCCCAGCCGCGCGTGCGGCCGAACTCGAAGCGGGCGGCCCGGAGAACGAGGTCGATGTCCTCGAAGGCCCGGGTCAGGGCCTCGAAGGCCGAGACCGCGAGGTCTTCGACCTCCACGGCACGCTCATCCGTGAGAAGACCCTGGGCCACCGCCGTCTCCCGGTCGAGTCCGGGAGTGCCCTCGGCCGCGCGGCGCGGCCTGAACGTGACAACGACCGGTTCCCCTGCGGCCAGGACCTCGACAGGGAGCATGTCCAAGGCGCGGACGCGGAGCTCCCTGCGGCCCGTGGCCCGGACGAGATGGTTCGGGACGCCTTCCCGGGCGAGATAGAGGAAGAGGACGGCCGAGGTCATGCAGTTGCGGCGACCACGGCTCACGATTGCGGCCTCGCCCGTCGGGTCCTTGAACTCGAGGTAGCGGAACCAGCCGTCGTAGGGCCCGATCACGTGCGACCAGAGGATCTTGTCCCGGCCCTCGTACTGCTTCTGCCAGTAGCCGTCGTTCCTTGGCAGTGTGTCCCTGCGGTCGGTCGGACAGGGTCCGTCCCCCTGTTCCGGGGAGTCGCCTTCGGAAGGCGGGGAGTCTTCTTCTGAACCGTCGTCGTCCAGGACGCGGATGTCCCGAAGCCGCTCCCGGATGGACGGGTCGACGACGATGAAGGCGGGTTCCACGGTGCTACCTGTGCGAGGCCCGAAGACCACCACCTCGGTCTCGTCCGCCGGAACCCCCTCGGCCTCGGCCAGCCTGAGGGTGGCGTAGCGGCAGCTGCACGGCCAGCCGTCGTCCATGAGGTTGAGGGCCCGGACCATGCGTTCGAGCTGGTCCCAAAACCAGGTTTCGGTGCGGGCTTCCGGGGGGGTCGGCCGCCCGGGTCCGGTCGCGCCCTGGCTGACCGCGGCGGGCGGCCGCACCGCCGGTTCGACGGAACCCGTGACGGTCCGGAGGTCATGGAGTCGCTCCGCCAGTTCTGGGTCTACCACTACGAGGAGGGGCTCGTAGCTTCCGTCCTCCCAGTTGAACCCTAAGACCACGACGTCGCGCCCGTCGAGCCGGGCCGCGCGTCCCTGCGCCCGCTGTCCGTTCTTGACCGCCGCGACGAGTCCGCGGATACGCCTTGCCTCCCGGACCAGGTCGAGACTGCGGATAGGAGTCATGTCGTCTGAAGCCCCCTTTCCTCCTCCCTGCTCGCCCTGGAGGACCTCTGCCTTGAGTCTAAAGGCCTCCCACCGTCAGTAGGTGACGGAGGCCGGTCCTACCGTTTGGCCATCGAGAGAGACTCTAGTAGACTTGTCTTGGGACTTGCGTTTCCCGAAGCCGTCTTCGGGGGTGTGTGAGAATGCCCTTCAAACTGGGTCCGGACGAGGAGCGCCGGCGTCTGCTGGAGCGCGAGGTCCGGCGTATGACGGCGCTCTTCCCCCGGATGGGGGTCAAGAAGGCGATTCTCTTCGGTTCACTGGCCCGGGGGGACGTCATCGAGACCAGCGACATCGACCTCATCCTGGTGATGGAGACGCCCAGGCGCTTCCTCGACCGTTTGGATGAAGCTTTCCGGGTGCTCCGCCCGAAGACGGGACTCGACGTCTTGGTCTACACGCCGGATGAGTTCGAAGAACTTCTGGAGACCCGGCCTTTCGTCCAGAAGGCCGTGAGAGAGGGGAAGGTCATCTATGAAGCCCGATCCTCTTGAGGAAGGCCGGCGGTGGTTGGCTCAGGCCAAGGACGATATCACCGTCTCGGAACACCTGCTCCGAGGTGGCTTCCACAACTACGCGTGCTTCTTCGCCCAGCAGGCTGCGGAGAAGGCGTTGAAAGCCTACCTGCTGGCGCAAGGGGCCCGGGAGGTGCGAGGACACTCGGTGGGTGACCTCTGCCTGGATGCCGCCCGCCTCGACCCGGCCTTCGAAGGCCTTGCCGACGAGGTGACACCTCTCGACAAGTACTACATCCCTACCCGTTACCCCAACGGGCTCCCCGGAGGGACGCCTTCACGGGCGTTCGATAGGGTCGACTCGGAAAGGGCTCTCGCTCTGGCCCGGCACGCCGTCGCCTTCGTGGAGGAGCGCCTGTAGGTAGCCGCGTTGAGAGGACCGGAACCGGTCAGCCGACGGGCTCCAGCACGAGGACGTCGAGGTCCCGCATCCCGAACCTGAGCAGTTCCTCATGAGGAAGGTCGAGGAACAGGTCGACGCGGTTCCCCTTCACCGCGCCACCGATGTCGGCCGCGACGGCGTAGCCGTAGCCCTCGATGAAGAGATGGGTCCCGAGAGGGATGACGGAAGGGTCCACGGCCACGATACCTTCCCTGACCGGGATGCCCAGGAAGCACAGGCCCGCCCACGGGGTGCCGCTCCCCGTCTCGGGGCCGTAGGCCGTGGCCGTGAGAACGAGTCGGCTCGAGGCCGGGACCTCCGGACCGCCGGGCGCGACGGCGATGCTGGTGGCGGGCGGAGGCACGGCGGTCCTCAACCGCTGGATGATGGCGGCGGCCTCGGCCCGGGTGCATGTTCGCTTCGGGGCGAAGGTCCCGTCGGGCATCTCGTTGACGAGTCCCTCGCGGCCGGCCAGGGCCACGGCGGCCCGGGCCCACTCCGAGACGAGACCTCCGTCGGTGAAGAGCTCCCGGACCGTTGAACGGGCCTCAGACCACGACATCTCGTTCACCCGTCCCGCCCATCCGGCGGCCCGCACCGCGAAAGCGGCCGCCTGCTCTCTCGTCACCGGCAGGTCCGGCTCGAACCGGTCCTGACCCACCCCCTCCGTCAAGCCCAGGCGGTAGGCCAGGGTGACGTAGTCGCGGTGCCAGGCGCCTTCCGGTGTGTCGCTGAAGGTGGTCGAGCCCCGGCCGAAGCCTTTCCCGCCGAAGGCCGGGTCGTAGGCCGCTTGGGCTTCAAGAGAGAAGCCTCTGGCCCGGATGAGGGCGGTGAGGAATTCCGCCCGGGTCACCGTCCGCTCCGGTTCGAAGCGGCCGCCTCCGGTCCCCTCGAGGACGCCGGTCTCGGCGAGCGCGGTGATGGCTCCGGCGGCCCAATGGTCGGGGGGCACGTCGGTGAACGCCTGCTCAAGGGTGGCAGGGGTGGGGGCTGTGGTTTCATCAGCCCAGACGGGAGGCGCGGACCATGGCGCCCCGAGCAGCGTGAGCACGGACAGGACCAGGGCGACAGCGACACGCGGAAGACAGAAAGGACGACGGGGAATAGGCGCTAGGGGCATCTCTTCCTGACACCTCGCAGCGGCAGATTTCGCGGTCGCCGGCGGAGAGGTTCTTCGTCGGGCGGGCGTGGACCCCCAGGTAGGTTGTGGGAACCGGGCGCGGTGGGACGGGGCGGCGTTCCCCGTCGCAGCGGCTCACCACGGCCGTCCGTTCGTCCGGGGCTCGGCCTTGTCCCGGTCCCTCTCATAAGGAGGAAATAAGAGGGAAACGGACCGCGGGGACGAAGGGACCGGGGGTGGCTGACCCCGGCGTCAGGAGACATCCTGTCGATCAAGGTGAGCAACGTGCCCTCATCATTCACGCCCTTCCGGCTGGGCTCCACGTTGGAACTCCGCAACCGCCTGGTCCGTGGTTCGACGGCCGAGTGCATGGCCGACTCGGCCGGCAGGGTCACGGTCGACCTGTTGCGTCTGTACCGGCGGCTCGCCGCAGGAGGAGTCGCACTCATCGTGACCGGTGGCGCGTACGTCCACCCTCACGGTCGCGGTTACGAAGGATGTCTGGG
>DPMO01000117.1 GCA_003541445.1 Clostridiales bacterium
CGCAGGCCCGGGCGAGTTCAGGCGTGTCCACCGGGAGGTGGAGCCCGGGGTGGACGACGATGTCGACAGGGTGCCGGCGGACGGCCTCCACGAGGGCCTTGGTGTTGGCCGTCCGCGCGCGGGCCCGGACCCGGACCGACCACCGCCACGGGGCGACATTGCGGAGGAGAAGCCGGGCGCCGTCGAGGCCCGCCGGCCTTATCATGAGGTGCAGGCCGACGAGGAGCAAGTCGAGCCGCCGCAGGACGCGCGGGTCGAGGTCGAGGTCTCCGTCAGGCGTCATCACGTTGGCCTCGGCCCCCACCAGGACCCTGACCCCGGTCGCCCGGGAGGCAGATGCGGCCTCCGCCCGGATCTCGTCGTACGTCTCAGGCGACCTCACGCCTATCCACGGCAGGGAGCCGGGCCCATGGTCGGTGATGCCGACGGCCTCGAGCCCGCGCCGTGCGGCGGCGCGGGCGTTGTCCAGAACCGTGCCCTTACCGTGGCTGTGACGGGTGTGGGTGTGCGGGTCCGCCGTGACGCGCCAGCGGCGGCCTGGTCCGTCGGGCCAGCTTCGGGCCAACGCGGCACCTCCGCGGGAAAGTGTTCCCCGCCGACCTCCTCTTCCTCAGGGCCTCTCCCCAGGGGCCCTTCCCCTCCTTCCCTTAGCACCCCTTCCCCAGGGCCACCCATATGCTCTCCGCCATCTCCCGGTCGAGGGCCACGGTGGTCTCCCCGGCCTTGACGACATAGGCCGGGAAGCGCTGCACCAGGGTCAGCCGGACCCCCGGGACCAGCCCGACAGCGAAGAGTCTCCTCGAGCTGTCGGGGTCGGGGGCTTCGACGGCGACAATCTCACCCGCCTCACCGGGACGCATGGCGGCGGCGGTGACGAGAGCCCTTCGCCTCACCACGGCGCGCCCCCCCAGACGAGAGGCAGAATCCGCCCCAGCACGTACCCTGACCCCAGGGCCGCCCCCAAGGCCGCCGCCAGGATGGCCGTGGCCGCCACAGGCCCCCGCTCACGGTACATCAGGACCGTCTGGGCCAGACAGGGCACGAAGAGGGTGAGGGTCACGGAGGCGACGACCAGCGAAGGTGTGGAAAGGGCGGGGGCCAGGTCATAGAGGCCGGCGGCGCCGTAGTCCCGGCGCAGGAAGCCGAAGAGGTACACCACAGCCGTCTCCTTGGGCAGGCCGAGCCTGACGCACACGGCGGCCAGCCCCGCGAGCACGACCGGCAGGAACCCCGCCATCCGGCCCAGCCAGATGAGCACGCTCGCCGCCAGGAACACCGGCAGGACCTCCCTAAAGTACCATGCCATCCTCGCCGCGGTCTTCCTCCATACGTTCCGGGGGTGCGGCAGGCGCAGCGGCGGGACCTCCGTGAAGAAGGGCGCCGCCCGGCCCGGGAGGAGGCCTGCGGCGGCCGACCCGGCCGCGACGAGGGCCCCCGCGACGCACAGGGCCCAGACCCCGAGCGCCCCCGGTCGGCCCGAGAGGACCCCCATCATCACGCCGAGCTGAGCCGAACACGGGACGCCGAGGGCGAGGACGAACGTCGCCAACACCCTCTCACGGCGGGTCTCGAGGGTCCGCGTCACGAGGGTGGCCATGGTCCCGCACCCGAGACCGAGGGTGAGGGGGATGAGGGCCCGCCCGCTGAGCCCGAGCGGCTTCAGGACCCGGTCGGCCAGGAGGGCCAGGCGGGGGAGGTAGCCGGAGTCCTCGAGCAGGGAGAACATCAGGAAGAAGGTGCCCACGATGGGGAGAACGATGGCCACGGCGTAGCGGAGGCCCAGGGTTAGAACACCGTACTCGTGGGCCAGGAGCTCACGCCACACTTCGGAGGCGAAGAGCCTGTCGACCGTCCGGTCGAGCCAGGGGTTGACCAGACCGAGGAAGAGGACCCGGTCGAGCGCGTCGACGAGGGTTCCGGCGCCGAAGCGCCCCACGAAACGGTACAGGCCGAAATAGACCACGCCGGCCAGGACCGGCAGGCCGACGACCGGCCGCATCAGGAGGTCTCCCAGGACCTGACCGGCCGTCGGACGCGGGTCGGACACCCGGCGGACGCAGGCCGACGCCATCTCCCGGGCCAGGTGGTGCAGAGCCAGGGGGATGCGGTGACGGACGGGATGCGGCCCCCGGTTGCTCTCCCTGACGACCCGGGCCATCTCCGGCCAGCGGTCCAGCCTCTCCGAGCGGAGGATGTCGAGCGTGTCCGGGTCCTCCTGAAGGCAAAGAAGAGCCAGGGCCCGGCGCGAGAGACGGCGGCCGTGCGGGGCATGCGCCCCCAGGAGGGTCGTGAGGACCGCCACCGCCCGTTCGGTCCGCCGGTCGTAGGCGGGACGGAGAGGTCCACCCACCCGGCCGCACGGCTGCTCCGGCCCTGCCGGTCCCCGCCTCGGCAGGCCCGGCCGACCGACGCTCCTCGCCGCACGGCCGAGGAAGGCCTTTATCTCCGGGACCCCTACTCCGCGCGTGAGCACCGCCCCGACGACCGGGAGCCCGAGACACTCTGAAAGCGCCCCCAGGTCGACCTCGAGACCCGCCGCCTGCACCTCGTCGAGCATGTTGACCACGACGAGGACCGGGAACCCGGCCTCGACGAGCTGGAAGGTCAAGGGCAGCATTCGGTCCAGGTTCTTGCCGTCCACCACGTGGACGAGCCAGTCGACAGGCTCGGACATGAGCAGGGCCCGGGCCGCCTTCTCCTCCTCGGTGACACACGACAGAGAGTAGAGACCGGGAGTGTCGACGACCTCGAAAGTGAGGCCGTCCCACCGCCCGGTTCCCCGTGCGATTTCGACCGTGGTCCCCGGGTAGTTGGAGACGGCGGTGTAGCGCCCTGTCAGATGGCCGAACAGGACGCTCTTGCCCACGTTGGGGCACCCGACGATGGCCACCTTGAACCGGCGCTCCAAGCGAAGTCCCCCGGGCGATTTGTATGCTCCGCGGAGCCGCTTCAAGAGGAACGGGGCGGAGGGAGACCGCCCTCCGAGGGCGAACACGCCTTCAACACGCCTTCCTGGAGAAGACCTTGGACCCGGGCCCGAGGCGGGCCCGAGAGAACGGGGGATGGACGTTGCCCTTCATCGCCCGCACGCCGACACGTATCGACCTTGCCGGCGGCACCCTCGACATCTGGCCCGTGTACCTCTTGCTGGGCTCCGGCCTCACCCTGAACGTCGCCATCGACATCCACAGCCACGTCTGGCTCCACCCCGGGCAGGGGCCGGGCTACCGCCTCTTCTCGGAGGACACCGGGCACTGGGAGGAAGCCTCTTCACTCGTGGACCTGCGCCTGGACGGTCCTCTGGGCCTCGTGGCCCGGGCCGTGCGGCATTCGGCCCCTCCTGAGGGCCTGACGGTCGTCACCCGCAACGAGGCGCCGAAAGGCTCCGGCCTCGGTGCGTCCTCGAGCCTCCTCGTCGCCCTTCTCGCCGCTTTGGACCGCCTCGCCGGGAAGGATTCGGACATGACAGGCCTTGTGGACCTCGCCGCCGACCTCGAGGCGCAGACCATCCGGGTCCCGACCGGCAAGCAGGACTACTACGCCGCCGTCCACGGCGGGGCCAACGCCATCTGGTTCGAGCCGGGTCACACCCGGGTGGAGAGCCTGCCCCTCACGGACGG
>DPMO01000038.1 GCA_003541445.1 Clostridiales bacterium
CCTCGAGGAGTACCTGGGGGTGATAGACGAGCGCGACCGGCGGGCCCTTGACCTCCTCGCCCAGGGGCTGGCTCCCGAAGAGCTCGGCCGTCGAGGTCTTCTCTACGGTGAGCGCTTCCACGCCGACCCTTGGGTGCGTATGTGGGACGCCTTGGCGGCCCGGAAACATGTCGAGCGGTTGAGGAGAAAGGGTCTTCTTACGGACTTCCCGGAAAGGTGACGGCAACCACAAGCAAGCTGCCTATATGGAAGTGCCGGGCTGTAGGCCACGGAAGCAGAAGGGGGGAAGCTGTATCCGTGCATGACGTGATGGTTGTAGACGCCTGCCGGACACCCATCGGGCGTCATGGAGGGGTGCTTTCGCCCGTTCGGCCCGACGACCTGCTCGCCCTGGTCTTCAGGGCCTTGGTGGAACGCACCGGTATCGACCCCGCCACGGTCGACGACGTCTACGCCGGATGCGCCAACCAGGCTGGAGAGGACAACCGGAACGTGGCCCGGATGGCCGCAATCCTAGCCGGCTTTCCTTTCAGCGTACCGGGGGTCACCGTGAACAGGCTGTGCGCCTCGAGCCTCGACGCCGTGAACATGGCGGCCCGGGCTATCCAGGTGGGTGACGCGTCGGTCGTGATAGCCGGCGGTGTTGAGTCCATGAGCCGGGCTCCTTACGCCTTCCCCAAGCCCGAACGGGCCTTTGCCCCAGGCAACCGGGTGGCCTACGACACTACTCTGGGCTGGCGGTTCGAGAACCCCCGCATGGCGGAAATCATCCCGCTCGAGTCCATGGGCGAGACGGCCGAGAACGTATACGAGCGCTGGCGAATCCCCCGCGAAGAGCAGGACCGTTTCGCCTGCTGGTCCCATCAGAAGGCGATCGCCGCCATCGAGGAAGGCCGCTTCAAGGATGAGATCGTCCCGGTCGAGGTCGTCGGTCCCAAGGGCCGGGTGACCGTGGTGGACACCGACGAGGGTCCGCGGCGGGACACCGATGTTGAGAAGCTCGCCGCCCTGCGGCCGGTTTTCCGGGAGGGCGGTACAGTGACCGCCGGGAACAGCTCGAGCTTGAACGACGGGGCCGCAGCCGTATTGCTTATGAGCGGCGAGCGGGCCCGGGAGAGAGGCCTCGAGCCCTTGGCTCGCATCGTGGCGTCGGCCAATGCCGGCGTAGACCCCCGCATCATGGGCATCGGGCCTGTTCCCGCCACCCGGAAGGCCCTGGCCAGGGCGGGCCTGACGATGGACGATATCGGACTCATCGAGCTCAACGAGGCCTTCGCCGTCCAGTCGATAGCGGTCCTCGAGGAGTTGGGCCTCGACCCCTTCGACGAGCGGGTCAACCCGAACGGGGGGGCCATCGCCCTCGGACATCCGCTCGGGTGCAGCGGGGCCCGCATCCTGACGACTCTTGTGCACGAGATGAAGCGACGTCCGGAGGTCCGCTATGGTCTGGCCACCATGTGCGTGGGCGTCGGGCAGGGCGTGGCGACAATCGTTGAAGGGGTCCCCGGAGGGGGCAAGACCCATGGTCGGGCGCATGTTCGGCATCACCGCCCTCCTTGCGGCCGTGTTCTGGCTGGCTGCTGCCGGGATGCCGGCCCTGTCTGAGGCCACCTGGGTCTCGGTGGAGTTCGCCGATCTCTGCCGGCACTCCGACGCCTTCGCCCTGGTGACGGTTGAGCACGACCTCGGAACGCTCGTCGTCGGGCGAGGAGAGACTCCGAGCGCCGACCTCTCTGACCCCTTGCCTTCCGGGGCGGTCCTGCGCGGCTACCGCGTGGCCGTCCACCGTTACACTTGCGACAGAACCGGGGCCTTCCTGGGCGACCTCACCGTATGGCAGGTCACAGGCCGGCGGGTCGGTCCCGGCGAAAGCCCGGACTACCGGCTCGGCCTTCCCTCGAGCCACACCCCTGCGGCGCTCGGCTTCATGCCTCTGGCTGTCGGGGAAGACTACTTCGTCTTCCTCAGGCGGGTCGACCTGCCCCAACTCCGCGCGCCCGGGGTGTTCGTTCTGGACCACCCGGACGGTGTGGCGGAGGCCGAGGGCTTCGTCCTGTGGTCGCCTCATGGGATGGAAGACCAGGTGGTCAGGGAAGTCCTGGCTCCCGCGGGCGGCTGGTCGGGCTGGTGCACGGCCGACTGGTCGGAGCACTACCTGGACACCATCTGCCTCGGAGAAGGTTCCTTCGACTCTCGGTATGCCTGCGACGCGGCGGTCCTCGTCCGCGTCGAGCGCGTCCTCGGCTGGGAGGGTTCCTGCTGGTGGAGCGAGTACGAGGCCGTGGTCGAGGAAAACCTGGCGCCACGACTGACAGGGGGCGGCGGCGAAGTCGGGGGAGAAGTCACCGCCGGCTCCCGCATCACCTTCTACCTTGCCGGCCAGACCCCGGAGTGCCCCTGCTCGCAGATACCCTGGATTTTCCCTGGCCGGCGCTATGTCCTTCTCCTCGACCGGGCCGAGTACCGGAACCGTCCGGGCTGGTGGATAGGCACCCCGGCGGCCATCTTCCCCGTTCTCGAACCGGACCGTGTGGAGGTTCACTGGAGGCTCCACCGGTATCCCCCCGAGACCCCGCCCTCCATGGGCCTCCGTGAGCTGACCGACATGATAAAGGACCTCCTGGCGGCGCGCCCGCCGGGCTCCTAGACGGCCGCCTCATGTGACGAGAAAGGAAAAGGGCACCGTGCGGGTCGCAAGACGCGCCGGCGGCAACTGTTCCGGGCCACAAGGACCGCACGCCTGACTCCACGAACTCAACGGAGGGCGATAGCCATGGGGTGACGGCTCGAAAGCTCCACAGACACGTCCCGCCTTCCTGCGCCTGGACGAGAAGACTGGACGAGCGGAAGGCCACCTGGCCCGGCTCTCCCGTCCGCGCGACGCCGGCCCTCCTCCCGCACATGCTGCCCGGCGTGGTCCGTCTCGCCGGCAGGATGGTCCGCGACAGGCTCCGGGGGGCCCAGCCTGTGTGGCGGCAGGGTCTCCGGGCCGCCCCCGAGATGGGGGTCCCTCTCGGTGGTCTAGGCGGGGGCAGCATCACGCGGGGCTGGCGCGGACACTTCGTGCGCTGGCAGCTCCGGCCGGGGCTTCACGAGTA
>DPMO01000077.1 GCA_003541445.1 Clostridiales bacterium
ACACCGACGGCCCACCCGTTCGGGGCCTTTACGACAACCAGGCCCGGGCGTGGGAACTGTTGGACGAGGGGCACGACGTGCTCGTCGCCTCCCCGCTCGGGAGCGGGAAGTCCACCCTGGCCGCTCTCTACGCGGCCAACCACGTCCTCACCACCGCCCGGAACGTCCTCTGTGTCTGCCCCGATGAAGAGTCGACCCGCCGCACCGGCGAGGCGTTCGCCCGGGCGACCCGCCGGGAGGAATGGGACTGGGCGGTCCAGGCCCGAGTCCTGCCGACGCCGGCGGACGCGGAGGACTACCTCGACGACGGGACCATGCCCCTGCCGGACGTGGCCGTCGTATCGGCCGAATGCCTCCACTCCTGCATCCTCCAGCGGCTCGAGAGGTGGGAGCCCCTCCTCAAGAACGTCGACCTCGTCGTCATCGAGGACATCCACCTCTACGACCTGGTGCCGAGACAGCACGCGGCCTACGTGTTCCGCCGCCTCTGGCGGGCACTGGAGCGGCTGGGCCGGAGGCCTCGCGCCCTCGTGACCTCGGCGGACATGCCCGACGCCCGGAGGTTCGCCCGCGACCTCACGGGGCTCGACATCAAGGCCGGTGCGGTCATCACCTCCGACAGCAGAGCGAGGCCGGCCGTCGAGGTCCTCTACTGGCAGCCCGTCGCGCCCGACGGTCCTCCGGACGAGGGCCGCCCGGACCAGGCCGCGCCACGCCCGTCGGTCCCATCGGTCGTCCGCGAGGCCTGCTCACTGATGGCCCGGGCCCTCCTCCACGGCTTCAACGTGGCGCTCCTGACCGACGAGGGCCTGCTGTCGCCGGCCCTCGCCCGCACGGCGGAGGCCGACGCCTATAGGATGGCCAGGCAGGCGGCCCAGAGCGCCTACCGGCTCGCGCGGCAGAGGCTTGCCCACGACATCCGCGACGAGGCCCTGGCCTTCATCGACGGAGTGAACGCGGCTCTGGCCGAAGTCCTCAGTGCGCTCGAGGCGCAGACCGGCCCTGAGCAAGCCGCCTCAGGACGCAGGCTGGCCGAGCAGATGAGCCGGGCCCTCATCTCCGCCGGAGAGACCGTGCTCTCGCTGGCACAGGGCCGGGTCGCCCGGGACCGGGCCGACGCGGAGAGGGACATCCAGGCCTTCGAGGAGCTCAAGCGCCGGCTCGACCCGGCCTTCGCCGGCCCGTCCGGGTGGCGCGAGCGGTTCGAAGGGGTCGAGGCGCCCGCGGCACTGGCGCCCCTCCTCAAGATGAAGGAGAAGCTGGACGGACTCCTTTCCTCCACGGCCGTCGCGGGCCTCATCGAGGCCCTCAGAGTCTACTCCGAACGCATGGCCAGGCTGGATGCAGCCCGGGTCGAGGTCTGCTCCACACTGGAACGGAGCGGCAGGGCCTACGGTTCGGCTCCTTCCGCCGCCGAAGCCTTCGACGCCGTCATCATCATGGGGGTCCCCGACCCCCTCGTCGTCTTCAGCCACCAGCTGGCCCATATCGGTCAGGCCCGCAAAGACGCACCGAACGACGCCCTGGTCGTCGTGCTTCCCAGCGTCGAACCTGTCTCGCGCCGCCTGGCCCACCATCCCGAGGAACTGCTCGACGTGGCCAGCGACGAGCCCGTGCCCGCGGCACCCCTGGGTCTCGCCAACCCGGGGGTCGTCAGGGCCCATCTCGAGTGCGCCCTGGCCGAGTCGCCGATGAGCGAGGCCGAGGTCCGTGAGGTCTTCGGCGACCCCGGCGTGCTGGCCCTTGACGAGCTCCTGAGTGCCGGGCTCGTGGTGAAGACCTCCGTCCCCCTGGAAGACGCCGAGCCCGAGGAGCTCCAGTCGGGCGCGGAGGCGGCCGGCGGCACCGCCCGCATGACCCTGTACTCCTGGAGCGACCCTGACACACCTCCGCACGGCGCGGTGTCCTTCAGCGTGACCGACGGGCCCGGCATCCCCCTGCGCGACCCCGTACGGCCGCGGCGCGAGCTGGCCCGGCTCTCCGAGGTCGACGTCACGCTCAGGGCGTACCCGGGAGCCGTTCTTTCGGCCGGGGGTGAACGCTACCGGGTGAAGGAGGAGTCGGGTCTCACGCTCCGGCTGGAGGGCCGCCAGTGGGTGACCGAGCCGCGTCTCGAGGTGGGTGTGGGTCCCCCCCGAACGCAAGCATGGGTGATGCGTCTGGCCCCGGGCCATCCCGTCGAGATAGCGCAGGACCACGGGCAGGTCACGGTGCGCACCACCGGGTTCGTCGAGTTCGAGGGACCGGAGATGTGCCGTGTGCGGCGGAGGGTCGACCTGGCGTCGCCGTCGCCCGAAGCGTCCGTCTTCACCGACCTCTTGTACCTCCACTTCCCGGTCGAGGAGCTTGGGCCGGAGACGCTGGACACCCTGGCCCGGGTCTTGGAGAGGTCGCTCCCGTGCGTCGTGCAGAAGGCCGCCGTCCTTCGCGCGACCGCGGGTGAGGCAGGATGTGTCATCTGGGACGCCTGTCCCGGAGGCTCCGGGGCGGTCCCCGCCGCAGTCGAAGGCGTGCTCCGACTGCTGGAGGTCGCCTTCGAGGGGCTGGTCGACTGCCGGTGCCGCGACGGGTGTCCGTGGTGCGTGGGCATCCGAGGGGATGCGGACGGACCGGGCTCCTCGGTAGACAAACGTGAGCTCATCCTTCTGCTCGGCCGGGTGCTCGGCCGTGAGGACGAAGCCCGGGAGGTGGCGGCCGTCCGCTACGCCGCACTGAGAGAGGCGCAGAGGCCCGACGCGTGCGCGCGGCGGCTCGCCCGTGAGGTGGCGGACGTCCTCCAGGGCCGCCTGGGAATGCGCCTGTCGGTGATACCCGAGGTCCAGGTGGAGGGCACCGACGGTTCCGAGGGGTGCGGTGAGGCAGGTGCCGGGCCGGACGGGGCGCAGACCTCTGCGGAGTCTCCCGGGGCCGATGCCCGTGGGCGCGTGGTCGTCCCGGGTGACTTCACTGAAGGCGACACCATGGTCTTCCTGGCCCATGAACTCGCTCTTCACTGGACAACCCAGCCGACGTGCTTCAGCCCCGAGCTCGGCGAGACGTTCCGCCTTTCACAGGGGTTCGCCCTCTGGGTGGCCGACAAGGTCCGCGAAGTCCTGAGGCTTCAACCGGAGTGGCGCCCCGAGGTG
>DPMO01000078.1 GCA_003541445.1 Clostridiales bacterium
CGACAGGCCGGGACGGGGACGGCCGGGGCCCGGACGGGGTGGCCGGGGGCCAGGACAGGGACGGCCCGGGGTCGGGCCGCTTGGGCATGCCGGTGATACATACCTTCAGCCCCGGAAAGGGGATACTGCCGCCTAGCGCTTCCATCCGCTTCCCCCGGCCGCCTGGTCGCGGGCGCGCGGGCGGAGCAGAGGAAGCTGGTCATGACTGCCTAACCAGCTCAACGGCTGCTCATCGCTATGTCTGATGTGTCGGCAGGAAACGCATCCTGAACCGACGAACGCGGGAAGGCCGGCGCCGGGCGGGCGTCCCTCCCCCCTCGCGTCCTATCCCGATACCGCCCCACGCCGGACCGTCGAGCCCGGGAGGTGTCCAGACGTCGTGACCCGCGGCACCGTCCGGTCGTTCGCCCGCGTCCCGGCGGCCTTCGACCGGAGCCGCAGGCTCCTCATCGTGCTCCTCGTCACGGCGGTGGCGACCGCCTTGGCCACGAGCGGGATGTTCTCCCAGAAGACGGTGACCGTCATCACCGGAGACCTCGAGGTCCGGGTCAAGACCTCGGCGGGGACCGTCAGGGAGGTCCTCGAGGCGGCCGGCCTCCCGCTGGGACCCCGGGACGAGGTCTCTCCTCCGCCGGAGGCGCCTGTCGAAGACGGCCTCATCGTCGTCGTCCGACGGGCCGTTCCGGTGGTCGTCGAGGTCGACGGCCGGGAGTACGTCCTCATGACCACCGCCAGGACGGTCGGTGAGCTCATCGCTACGTCCCGCCTCCGCGTCGGCCCCGACGACAGGCTCGAGCCGGGACGCGACGCGGAAGTGAAGGCCGGGCTGCGTCTTGTCGTCACCCGGGTGGTGAAGAGCTACCAGCACCGGGAGGAAGAGATACCCTTCAGGACCATCAGGCGGGAAGACATGACCATGGACCTCGGCCGGACGGTGGTCGTGCAGAGGGGAAGACCGGGTCTCAGGCGGACCCTTCTCCGGGTCACCTATGAGGACGGACGTGAGACCGAGGTCGAGGTGGTCAGCACGACGGTCGTCAGGGAGCCGGTTCCCGAGGTCGTCCGGGTGGGCACGGCCGGGACCATCGTCAGGGACGGGCAGACCATCCGCTTCCTCAAGGCTCTCAAGGTGACGGCCACGGCCTACGAACCCGGTCCGATAAGCTGTGGAGCGTGGGCTGACGGCTACACCTGTCTCGGCCTGCGGGCCACCAAGGGCATCATCGCCGTGGACCCGGCGGTCATCCCCCTCTGGAGCCGCGTCTATGTCGACGGCTACGGGTTCGCCGTCGCCGGCGACGTCGGTTCGGCCATCAAGGGCCACCGCATCGACGTGTGCTATGACACGTACGCCGAGGCCATCAGCTGGGGGGTAAGGCGGGTCATGGTCTACATCCTCGAACTGCCCGGGTCATGAGGGACCAGGGGACCCATCCCGTCTGGTCGGTCTCGTACGTCTCCGGGCTGGTCAGGTCTGGCGCCGTCCGTCCCAAGCGCGGCCTGGGGCAGAACTTCCTCGTGGACGTGAACGTGCTCGAGCGCACCGTCGAGGCTCTCGGTGAGGTCGGCGGCCGGACGGTCCTGGAGATAGGCGCGGGGCTGGGCGGCCTCACCGTGGCCCTGGCGCGGGCGGGAGCCGGACGGGTCGTGGCCGTCGAGAAGGACCGCTCCCTCATCCCCCACCTCCTGGCTAACACCAGGGCCTGGGCCGCGGTCGAGGTGGTCGCAGGCGACGCGCTGGCCCTCGACCTGAGGGGGCTCGCCGGCGGGGAGGCCCTCGTGGCCGGGAACCTCCCGTACCGGGTGACGACCCCTCTGCTCCTGAAGCTCCTCGAACCTCCTCTCTTCTGGCCGAGAGCCGTGGTCATGGTCCAGTTCGAGGTCGCCCAACGCATCGTGGCCGAGCCGGGGGAGAAGACCTACGGCGCCCTGACCCTGGCCGTGGCCGCGGTGAGCCGGCCGACCCTCGCCCACCGCGTCAGCCGGAACTCCTTCTACCCCCGCCCGGAGGTGGACTCGGCCCTCGTCGTCCTCGACCGTCTCCCCAGACCGGCCGGAGGGCTCGGGCCGGAGGGCCTGGCCAGGTTGTCCAGGCTCGTCCGGGCGGCCTTCGGCCAGAGGCGGAAGACGCTGGTGAACGCCCTAGCCGGGGGGCTGGGGCTGGACCGCGGGGCGGTCGAGCGGGCCGTGCGGCAAGCGGGAATAGACGGAGGGCGTCGCGGGGAAACGCTCTCCATGGAGGAGTTCCAGGCCCTCGAGAGAGCCTTCCGCGGGCTCGTGGGCGGGGCGGACGGCGTGGACGGGCCGGGCCGGGGCCGTTCCGGCCCTTTGCCGTGACCTTCACCGCGGGACTATAATCGGGCTGGAACCCTGTGTCACCTCATCCCCTTTGAAGGGACGGCTGGGCGGTGCCGTTCATCAGCCCCACCCGGGGCCCTCTGAGCTTCGACGAGATGTTCGACGACATCCGGGCCTACGTGGACGAAGACCCGACGGCAAGCTACCGGCTTATCGTCGGCACCGACTCCAGGGCCCGGGAGGAGACGACCTTCGTCTCCGCGGTCATCATCCACCGCGTAGGCAAAGGGGCCCGCTACTACTACGAGAAGCGCAAGCACCCCAGGCTGGCCAGCCTGAGGCAGAGGATCTACTACGAGACGGCCCTCTCCCTCAATCTCGGGAGCAAGATCGCCGCCCGCCTGGCCCGTGACGGATGGTCCAATCTCGACATCGAGATCCATCTCGACGTGGGCCGGGAAGGCGCCACCAAGAGCATGATCAGGGAAGTCGTCGGCATGGTCACCGGGTCGGGTTTCGACGCGAAGATAAAGCCCGAATCCTACGGCGCCACCGCCGTGGCCGACAAGTACACGAAGTAGGCCGCCCGTCCCGTCCTCCCCCGCGTACGGCACGAGACCGCCACCCCCGACCGCCTGCCTGTCAGGTGGGCCGCTGTTCCCCGCGAGCATATAATGGACCGACAGAAAGGGGGGAAGGTCTTGGAACACCTCAGGGCTCTGGTCTCCAGGCACGCCAAGGTCCTCCTTGACAAGGCGAACGTCGTCGGGGTGGGGGTGGGCTGCAAGGAGACGGGAGGCCGCCGCACGCAGCGTGAGGCGGTCGTGGTCCTGGTCAGGCGGAAGATGCCCTCATCAAGGCTCCGCCGGGCCGACCTCGTGCCGCGGGTCCTCTCCGACGCCGAGACCGATGTCGTCGAGGTCGGCGAAATCCGCCTTCTCCCCGCAGCGGAGCCGGTCCGAGCGGCTCTCCTGGATGAGCATGAACGCAGGAGGAGGGTCCGGCCGGCCCGGCCGGGGGTGAGCGTGGGTCATTACCAGGTGACCGCCGGCACCTTCGGGGCCCTCGTCCGCGACCGCCGGGACGGGCGCCCCATGGTCCTCTCGAACAACCATGTCCTGGCCAACCTCTCGAACGGGCGCGACGGGCGCGCGGAGGCAGGGGACCCCATCTACCAGCCCGGGCGCTACGACGGGGGCACCAGGGACGACACCATCGCCCACCTCGAGCGGTTCGTCCCCATCATCCCTTCGGCGTCTGAGGAGGAGTGCCCCGTCGCCCGCAGGGTCGAAGCGGCCGGGAACTTCGTGCTGCGCCACTTCTTCCCGGGGCGTCGGATGAAGCTCTTCCGCGCCACGGGAGGCGAGAACCTCGTCGACGCCGCCGTGGCGACGCTGGTGAGGGCCGAGGACGCGGTGGAGGACATCCTCGGCCTCGGAAGGGTGGAGGGTGTCGCCGAGCCGGCCGTCGGCCTGGCCGTCGTCAAGAGCGGGCGGACTTCGGGTGTGACCACGGGTGAGATCAGGGTCATCGGCGCCACGGTGAAGGTCGGCCTCGGCGAGGTCGGCACGGCGGTCTTCACCGACCAGATCGTGACCACGGCCATGGCCGAACCGGGTGACAGCGGGTCCCTCCTTCTGACGGCCGAAGGCCACGAGGCGGTGGGTCTCCTTTCGGCTGGCTCCTCTCTGGCCACGGTGCACAGCCGCATCAGCAACGTCCTCGACCTGCTCGGCGTCTCCTTCTGACCCCGGGCGCCGCGGCCCGCGGCATCCCCTTCCCGTGCGGCGCATACCTCTCTACACGGGACAGGTCCATGCCTCACTTCGAAGCTCGCTTCCTCCCTCAAGCGTCGGAACTCTCTTTTGGTCAAGACAATTCTCTCGACCAGGCAGGAATCGGCCCTTACATTCGGCTAATTGTGAATAAACAGGTGGAGGTGGTGCCAGGACCATTCCGGCCGGCCGGTCTTAACCGGCCGCACGGACGGGGCCGCGGAGGCCCGAAAGGAAGTCATGAAGGAGGGGACGCAAGTTGGCTGATTACGAGAAGCTCTGGGGAGCCAACTACCCGGAGCACTTGAAGCGGCGTCTGGAGTACCCCGACGTTCCGGTCTTCAAACTCCTCGAAAAGTCCGCGGAGAGGTTCCCGGACAACCCGGCGACGATCTTCATGGGCGGCAGGCTGACTTTCAAGCAGCTTCTTGACAAGGTTTACCGGTTCGCCGCGGCCCTTGCCGCCCTGGGCGTCAAGAAGGGCGACCGGGTCGCCATCATGCTTCCCAACTGCCCGCAGGCGGTCATAGCCTACTACGGCGCCCTCAAGGCCGGCGCGACCGTCGTCGAGTTCAACCCCCTCTACGTGGAGCGGGAGATCGAGTACCAGATCAAGGACTCGGGCTCCAAGGTCATGGTGGCCCTGGACCTCCTCGTGGGCCGCATCATGAAGGTGCGGGAGTCGGCCGGCCTCGAGAAGGTCATCTGGACCAGCATCAAGGACTTCCTGCCCTTCCCCCTGAACATCCTGTACCCCATCAAGGCCCGGCGCGAGGGCCAGCTCGTGGAGGTCCCGACGGGCCCCGGGAACTACCAGTTCGTGGACCTTCTGAAAAAGCACCCGGCCGACCCGCCCGAGCACGAGTTCGACCCGTCCGAGGACGTGGCCTGCCTCCAGTACACCGGAGGCACCACAGGCGTGTCCAAGGGCTGCATGCTCACCCACCGCAACCTTGTGGTCAACGCCGTCCAGGTGCGCAGCTGGATGCCTGACATCGAGGACGGACGGGAGCGCATCCTGACCGTCCTGCCGCTCTTCCACAGCTACGCCATGACGACGTGCATGAACCTGGCCGCGCTCTGCGCCGGGACGATGATCCTGCTCCCGAGGTTCATCATCGAGGACGTCCTCAAGGCCATCGACAAGTACAGGCCGACCCTGTTCCCCGGCGCCCCGACCATCTACGTCGCCATCATCAACCACCCTGACGTCCAGAAGTACGACCTGAAGTCCATCAAGGCGTGCATAAGCGGTTCGGCCCCGCTGCCGGTCGAGGTGCAGAAGAGGTTCGAGGAGCTCACGGGCGGCCGGCTGGTGGAGGGCTACGGGCTCTCCGAGGCCTCGCCGGTGACCCACTGCAACCCCGTCTACGGGCTCCGCAAGGTGGGCTGTATCGGGCTTCCCTTCCCCGACACGGTCTCCAAGATCGTCGACCTCGAGACCGGGGAGAAGGAGGTCCCGATAGGCGAGACAGGCGAGCTCGTCCTCAAGGGCCCGCAGGTGATGAAGGGCTACTGGAACCGGCCTGACGAGAC
>DPMO01000076.1 GCA_003541445.1 Clostridiales bacterium
CCGCGCGAGCACGACGACATCATGTCAGGGGTCGACGAGCTCGTCCGTCGGGGCTGGGCCGACCCCGACCGCCTCTTCTGCACGGGCTTCTCCTACGGCGGCATCATGACCAACTGGGCGGTCGGGCACACGGACCGGTTCCGGGCCGCCGCCAGCGAGCACGGCCTGTGGGACTACGTCTCCTGCTTCGGGACTGACGACTGCCACCTGTGGTGGCAGGACGACCTCGGCGTACCCTGGCAGAACCTCGAGCGGTACCGCCGCATGTCGCCGATGTCGGCTGTGCAGCGCATAAAGACGCCTCTTCTCATCACCGCCGGCGAGGTCGACTGGCGCTGCCCGGCGAGCCAGGCCGAACAGCTCTACCTGGCCCTGAAGAAGCGGGGCGTCCCCACCGAGCTCATTCTCTACCAGGGGGAACGTCACGCCATCACCAAGCCGAAGCGGGCCATCGACCGCATCCGTCGCATCTCGGCCTGGTTCGCGCGGTACGGGGGACAGCCGTTCGAGGACGACTCGGCCGAAGGGTACCCGGACCCGGAGTAGGCGGCGGCCGCGGGCGGACGGGACGGCGGGAGGCGCCGGCCGGAGCGGTGGCCGCTGCTCGGACCGCCCGGGCTCCCGCGGCTCTCCTACTCCCCCAGGACCCTCTTCCTGAAATAGCCCTGGGCGCCGTAGAGCGCCGCGACGGGGTTGTGCCCGGTGACCCGGTCCTTCGCGACGAGGACGGTGACCGGCGCCTTGGAGTGCTGGAAGAAGAGCGTGTCGTGCCCGACGCAGAGCCCGATGACGATGTTCAGGTCGGTCCCGCACTCGGCCAGGACGGCGGCCTGCCCGACGGGGTTGCAGGCCGATTCGTGTCCCCCCGGCCTGACCTTGTCCCGGTCCTGCAGGCCGAGTTCCTCCTTCGGGAGACGGCCGACCTTGCAGGCCACCGGGTAGACCTCGAAGCCGTGATGGGTGAAGATGTCGGCGGCGGCGGCCGCCTCACGCCTGAGCCCCGAGCAGAAGGCTATCCCGAGGCGCCTCGAGCCGATCATCCGGGCGAACTCGACAATCTCCCTCACCCGGGGCCATTCGAGGTAGCCCCTGGACTCCGTCCGCGCCGCGGCCTGGGAGAGCCGTCTCTCCTCGGAGTTGCGGTAGGCGTGGCGGGCCCTCTCGAGCGCCGCGGGGTGCTCCCTCATCGGACACCCCGTCGGGAGGGTGGCGTCCTCCTCTCCGGTCGAGCAGTGGTGGACCTTGCAGGCGGTGCAGTGGAAGCGGTGTTTCTCGGTCATCGGCTGCCTCCTTCGTGTCGTCGTCGCGCGGCCCGCCGGCAGGCGGTTGCGTCTTCCGGCAGGCTCGGTTCGGCATGGGGCGGCGGCCCTCCTGTCCTAGGTTGCGCCGTGACTGGGCGGGCGGGCCCCCGGACACTCCTAACACAGGTGCCGGCAGGCCGGCCGGCCGCCGCGCGGCCGGAACCGGCCGCCGGAGCCAAGAAAACAAGGAGGAAGCAGGAAGCAGAGAGCAGGAAGGTAAGGCTCACGGTGGAGCAAACGGTACAGCAAGACTGCTTGAGAGCTCGTCTCCGGAAGAGGACGCAGAAAGAGGAGGCTCGACCTTGACGCGGCCGCCGAGGCGCACGGCTTTCGTCCTTGTGGCCGGCCTCCTCGTGGTGCTGGCGGCCGCCGTGGCCGTCGGGCGCGGACCGGGCGGCGGGTCGCTGGTGGTGCCCCCCGCCCCGGTGGACGAGGGGGCGGTGGCCGTGGAACGCCTGGTGATGAGCATGTCCCTCGAGGAGAAGGCCGGTCAGCTTCTCATGACCGGGTTCCGGGGAACCGAACTCACCGAGGACCTCCTGGCCTTCATCGACCGCTGTCGGCCGGGAGGGGTCGTCCTCTTCGGCGGCAACATCCGCGACGCCGCCCAGGCCGCCGCCCTGGTGGCAGATATCCAAGAGGCCGTAGCCGCCGCGACCGGTGGAGCGGCCCGGGCCTTCGTGGCCGTCGACCAGGAGGGCGGGGTGGTGGCCCGCCTCCTCGAACGGCACGGGGTGACGGTCTTCCCGGGGAACATGGCCCTCGGAGCGGTCAGCCCGCCCGAGAGGGCCGAGGACCTGGCCTACCGGTCCGCCCTCATCACCGGTTCCGAGCTCCGGGTGTTGGGAGTGAACATGAACCTGGCCCCGGTCCTGGACGTGAACAACAACCCCCTCAACCCGGTCATCGGGGTCCGTTCGTTCGGTGAGGACCCGGCCCTGGTGGCCCGCCTGGGGGCGGCCGCCGTGCGCGGCTACCGGGACGCCGGGATCGCCGCGGTCGGCAAGCATTTCCCGGGACACGGGGACACCGCCCTCGACTCCCACTTCGACCTGCCGACGGTTCCTCACGACAGGCCGCGCCTGGACCGGGTCGAGCTCGTGCCCTTCCGGGCGGCGATCGAGGCCGGGGTGGACGCCGTGATGACCGCCCACGTCACCTTTCCGGCCCTCGACCCGACCCCGGGCCTGCCCGCCACCCTCTCGGCCAAGGCCCTGACGGGTCTCTTGCGCGAGGAGATGGGGTTCGCGGGGCTGATCCTGACCGACGCCATCGAGATGAAGGCCGTCGCCGAGCGCTACGAGACGGCGGAGATCGTCGAGAGGGCCCTCGGGGCCGGAGCCGACATCATCCTCGTCGGGGCCGACCCCGAGCGGGCCGTAGAGGCCTACGAGGCCATCCTGGCCGCGCTGCGCGAGGGGCGGCTGACCCCCGAACGTCTCGACGAGAGCCTGCGCCGCATCCTCCGGCTGAAGTGGCGCCTGGGACTCCTCGACTCCGCCGGCTCCCCCGGGGCCGGACCGCACACCGAGGGGTGCAGGCCGTCGACGGCGGCACACAGGAGGGTCGCCCTCGAGGTCGCCAGGGCGTCGCTGACGCTCGTCCGCGACCATCCCGGGGCCCTTCCGTTGCGCCTCGAACCCGGCGACCGCCTGCTGGTCATCGCTCCGGAACTTCTCCGGGCGTGCGAGGGGGAGGTCTTCCACGGGGCGGAGGAGACCGCCGCCGGCGCGGTGACGACTCTAGGCCCTTACCTGCGACGGCACCACCCCACCGTCGAGGAGTTGGTCTATCCGGCCCGGCCGTCGGCCGATGCCGCGGCCGCCGCGGCGGCG
>DPMO01000214.1 GCA_003541445.1 Clostridiales bacterium
ACCGGCGGAGGAACGTTGTTCCCGGTCTAGCGAGTGATGACGAGGACAGCCTCACAAGTCACAGCCACGGCGGCACGCCCGGCGAGAAGGTCCCTGAGCTCCTCGACACTGACGTAGCTGGTGTCGCCGACGATGACGGCCTGGACCTCGACCCCGCAGAGAAGGACCACACGGCGCTCCGCATCCCAGTGGACAGGCATGCCCAGGGCTTCGGCGACGGGTCTCAGCGGGACATAGATTCCATGCTCCGAAGCGAAAGCCTGCCGCCCGACAGCCACACCGTTCACCAGGACGCGGTACCCCAGGGTCACGGCCATGTGTTGGCGCACCAGGTCCTCCCCGTCGGCCGGCTGGAAGGTCTCCACGGCCCAGGTGAGCTCCCGCCTGATGGCCTGGGCAAGGTCGGGCACTCGGGCGTAGGACCGCCCCACGGCGATGACCGCGTTCGGGACAGGCCTCCCGTCAAGGAGCGGCCGGGCCTCCTCGGGGTCCCATCCGACGGCGAGACCCAGGGCCTCGCCGAAGGCTCTCACGGCCAGCAGGGGCGTGTCGTCCCCCTCGCGGCCGAGGCGGAGGATGCCCGTCTCCACCGGCCGGTCGCCGATTACGACCGGGGTCGCGGTGTCCCAGGTCACGGCCTGGTGCTCCCGGGCCGCCTCGACGAGCCACTCGAGGAAAGCCTTCTCGAGAGTCACCCCCGCGAGGGCCAGCCTGGACTCGAGGAAGGCCCGGTAATCCCCGAGGCGCGAGTAGATGTCAGGGTGGAGCGCAAGGACGAACCGCCGCGCCCGGGTCTCATCAGGCCCAGCAGGGCCCTGGTCTAGGCCGGGCTGTTCCTCCTCAGCCGGGTCCTCCGCCTGACCGGGGTCCTCCCCTTCCCCCGGCCGGCCTTCTGCGCCCTCCTCCGGCTCGGCGCCCTCCTGCGGCTCAGCGTCCTCCTCCGGCGGGTAGACCGCGAGCTCGACCGGTTCATAGACGACGAGGACCGGTGTGCCGATGCGGACCATCTCGAAGAGCTCTTCGGCGTCCTCGTTATAGAGTCTCACGCACCCGGCCGAGGCGGGCAGTCCGATGAGCCAGGGGGTGTTCGTCCCGTGGAGCCCGTGGCCCCAGGGTGAGAAACCCATCCAGCGGGTGCCCAAGGGGTTCTCCGGTCCCGGAGGCACCGGCGGCCGCTCGGGCGGATACCAGGTCGGGTTGATGGTCTTGGCCCTGATGGAGAAGAGGCCGACAGGAGTCGGCTCTCCGGGGCGGCCGACGGTCGTGGGATAGACGCGGATGAGGCCTCCGTCCCGGTAGACGTAGAGACGGCGTGCCGCGACGTTGAGGACGAGATAGAGAGGCTCAGGAGGCGGCGCCCACGTCCCGTCGCCGACCCGCACGGGGAGCGCCGGGGGCGGGACCTTGAGGGGACTGAAGAGCGAACCGGCGCCGACTTCTCCCTCGACCTCGCCGGTCGGACCCTCGGCACCCGGGCCCTCGGCACCCGGCTCCTCGGCACCCGGCTCACCCGGGTTCTCAGCACCCGGGTCCTCACCGGCCGGAAACTCGCCGGCCAGGACCATGCCTGCCCGCTCGCCCGTGAAGAGCGGGGGCAGGACCAGCACCGCGGCGACGGTCAGGTGGACGGCGGCCAGGGCCGCTCCGACGAGACGCACGCCACAGGTCCGGCGGGCGCCGTCGTGCCGGCGGGAAGGCACAGGCAAAAGACTCCTCTCGGTGAAGAAGCGACAAAGGGACGCCTCGCGAACGCCTTGAGGAGTATACGCAGGGCCGAACAGGGGCTATGCGGCGGGAGGAGAGGGCCTTCCGGGAAGACGGGCCGTTCGGCCGTCGAGCAGGGGTGCAACAGGCGAATAGGGTCCCCCCGGGCGCCTAATCCTACCGGTCGGGGCCACGAGATCCACGAGGGGCGAAGGCGGCAAGAACCAACAAAAGGAGGCTCATCCTTGTTCAAGCACGACAAACAGCTCCTGCACCCGGTGAAATGCGACCGTCCGAACCCGAATTACGCCCAGCTCATGCAGGAGACGCTGGGCGGAGCCAGCGGAGAGCTCACGGCGGCCATGCAGTACATGGCCCAGAGCTTCCGGGTGAGGGACCCGGAGATCCGAGACCTCATGCTCGACATCGCGGCCGAGGAACTGAGTCACATGGAGATGGTCGCCCAGACCATCAACCTGCTCAACGGCAGCGAGCTGGTCGGCACCGGGGCCACCGTCGGCTCGGTGGAGGCCATGACCACCGGGGGGCTCGGACCGCAGCTCGCAAACTCTTCCGGCCACCCCTGGACGGGGGCCTACGTGAGCAACACGGGCGACCTCGCCGCCGACCTCCTGTCCAACATAGCCGCCGAGCAGCGGGCGAAGGTGGTCTACGAGTACCTCTACCGGCAGATCAACGACACTGGGGTCCGCCAGACGATAGAGTTCCTCCTGAACCGCGAGGAAGCCCACAGCGCCCTGTTCAGGGAAGCCTTCAACCGGATCAGGGACACGGGGTCCCAGAAGGACTTCGGCGTGGAACGCCACGCCCGGCAGTACTTCGACCTGTCCACGCCCGGCCGCTTCTTCGACCGTCCGACCCCGACCCCTCCGTCCTTCAGCAGGCCGGAAGGGAGCCCCATGCAGTAGGGTCATGCGCGGGGGCCGCCCTCACCGGGCGGTCCCCGCCTTTTCTCGAGCTCAGCCGCGACGGCTCGGCAGGCGGTGTCGAAATACGACGGGTCGATCTCGAAACCGATGAAGTCCACCCCCAGCCGGGCGCAGGCCACGGCCGAACTCCCTATCCCCATGAAGGGGTCGACGACGAGCCGGGCCCGGTCGAGCCCGTGTAGCCTTATGCACATCACGGGGAGCTTCACCGGGAAGGAAGCGGGATGCGGGCGGTCCTTCTCCCGGCTCCTGATGGTGCGGTAGGGAATGAACCAGGTGTTGCCGCGGCATCTCAGGTCGCGCCGGGGCCGCTTCCAACGGGCGATGTTCGACTTGTCCTGGTAGGGAACACCCACGGCCAGCCGGTCCAGGCGGACGTTCCCCTCCAGGGTCAGATGGAAGATGTACTCGTGGCAGTCGTTGAGGAACCGCTCGCTGTTCACCGGCTTGTAGTGGCCGACAGAGATGTCGCCCGTGAGACCGGGGTAGTCCCCGACATCCTCCTTCGAGATGGCGATAGATTTTATCCAATGAATGGTGTTCTGAAGTTTGAAGTGCCGGCACATGACGTCGAGGACCTGAAAAGGCACGAGCTGGTCACTGGGTTTTCCACCGACGTTGAGGAAGAACGAGCCGTCCCCGGCCAACACCCTCCTGATGGCGGCGGCCCACTCGTCCACCCAAGCAAGGTACTCCCTGCGGGAGATGCTGTCGTCGTAATTGCCGTAAGGGACGCCGATGTTGTACGGCGGCGAGGTGACGACGACATCGACCGGCCGGTCGAGGCTCAGGAGACCGGAGAGGCAGTCCTCGTTCCTGAGAACGATGGTACCCGTGCCGCTTCGGAAGACAGTCTCACGGATCGTCATGAAAAAAGGGTACCCTCCGCACCGAGGCTCGCCGCCCCGCGGCGAACCGGGTGGCGCTCATCAGGTCCTCGCCGACGCGAAGACCGACCGTCGCCGAGAGGCGCACCGGTAGGTCCGTTGTACCGGTAGGTCCGTTGTGTTCAGGTACGTCCCGTGTTACAATCATCGCGCTACAGAGACCAGGCCGGGGTGTCGGAACTGGCAGACGACGGCGACTCAAAATCGTCTGGGGTCACCCCCCGTGCGGGTTCGAATCCCGCCCCCGGCACCAGGAGACGACCTGAGGCGCGGGCGGTTCAGTCCGCGCCTTTTCGTGTCTCTTCCTGCTTCCCTTCCTGCTGTCCGCCGGCCGTCCGACCGAGGAGCACGTGGACCTTCTCCATGAGGTCCCTGATGGGGAGCTCTTGCGGGCACTTCTCCTCGCACTCGGCGCACGCCTGGCACGAGCCGGCCCGCTTCTCCTCCGGCCAGCGGGAGTACCAGTCGCGTAGCCGCTCGCGCCGGTCCGTGACGACGGCCCGGTTGTGAAGGTCGAAGTTTCCGGGAATGTCCACCCCGTGGGGGCAGGGCATGCAGTAGCCGCACGCGGTGCACGATATCCAGCCCGTCTCGAGCCACTCCCGCCGGGCGGCGTCGATGACGGCCAGCTCCTCCGGACTGAGGGTCCCCGGACCGGACCTCCCGGCCGCCTCGACGTTCTCGAGGACCTGCCGCACGGTGCTCATCCCGCTCAGGACCAGGGAGACCTCCGGGTGGTTCCAGACCCACTGCAGGGCCCATTCGGCCGGCGTCCTCTTCACCGGGGCCGTCTCGAAGACGCGGCGGACGGAGTCAG
>DPMO01000108.1 GCA_003541445.1 Clostridiales bacterium
GTGCAAGGAGCACAACGCCTTCACCCGGCGGGACTGCCGCGTCTGCGGGACCCCCCTGCGGGTGCCGCTGGCGCGCGGCGTCCCGGTCCGGGGCGAGGGGGTGGGAGCGGGCGGAAGAGGGGGGGCGGTAGCCGGATAGTCGGTCGACGCGGGACGTGGGGGCGAAGGGCCACCCGCGGCAGGTCAGGACCGGCGGAATTTCGGCGCGCGGCGGACCGCCGCGCGGAAGGAAGGGGGGTTGAACAGTGAAGAGGAGACTCACAGCACTGGTGGCCGCTGTCTCGGTCCTGGCCCTGGCCGTCGGCGTCTTCGGCGCCGCCGGCTGCCGGCCGGGCGAGGCGAAGGTCATCAAGATCGGCGTCCTCGGGCCGATGGAGTTCATCCAGGGGCGGCACCACTGGTTCGGCGCCACGCTGGCCATGGAGGAGATAAACGCGGCCGGGGGCGTGAAGGTGGGCGACGAGACCTACCAGATCGAGCTCGTCAAGGTCGACACGAACGAGCTCCTGAGCGTCGACGACGCGGCCACGGCCTGCGAACGCGCCATCACCGTGGACGGGGCGCAGTTCCTGGTCGGCGCCATCAGGACCGAGGCCGCCCTGGCCATGCAGGAAGTGGCCATGGACCACCAGACCATCTTCCTCGTCTGCGGGGCCTCCCACACCCAGCTCTCCGACAAGGTGGCCGAGGACTACGAGCGCTACAAGTACTGGTTCCGGGTGACGCCGATCAACGTCAACTACCTCGTGAAGGACTCGCTCATCCTGCTCAACTATGTGGCCGGTATCGTCAGGGAGGAGCTCGGCATCGCCAAGCCCAAGTGCGCGATAGTCATCGAGCAGGCCGTGGCCGGTGACCCGTTGGCGGAGGCCGCCAACGCCATCATCCCCACGATGGGCATGGAGGTCGTCGGGACCTGGCGGCCCTCGACCACGGCCACGGACCTGACGGCCGAGCTGACGGCCATCCGGAACTCAGGAGCCCACATCATCTACACCTACTTCTCCGGCCCGGCCGGCGTGCCTTACGCCAGGCAGTGGGGCGAGCTCCAGATACCGGCCGTCTCGGTGGGCATCAACGTCGAGGCTCAGGCCATGGGGTTCATCGAGGCCACCGACGGCTTCGGCGACTACGAGTGCACCCTCAACACCCTCGCTCCCGGCCTGGAGATCACCGAGAAGACGGTCCCGTTCTACGACAAGTTCGTCGATCGCTTCGGAGAGTACCCGACCTACAACGCCGGCACCTACGACGCCGTCTGGATTCTGAAGGAAGCCATCGAAAGGGCCGGCGCCCTCGATTCCGACTCCGTCGTGGCCGAGCTCGAGAAGACCGACTACCGGGGCGCGTCCGGCCGAATCGTCTTCGACGAGTCCCACGACGTGACCTGGGGTCCCGGCTTCGTGACGGCCATCGGGACCCAGTGGCAGGACGGCGAGCTGAGGTGTGTCTGGCCCTACGAGTGGCAGCCCGTAGAGGGGATAGACCCCATCACCTACCCGGGGACGGTCAGGTACCAGATACCGCCCTGGGTCCTCGAACAGTGGGGCGGCCAGTAGGAGCACGGCGGCTAGGGCTCTGAGGGGGGGAGGGGCGACCCTCCCCCCCACATGCTCTGCCTCTTTATCCAGACTCCTCCCTTCTGTCTGCCTGCGGACTTCGGGCTGCGACTGAGGCCCGTCCTGGCCCCTCGCCCGCCGGGCGGGACCTACAACCTACCCCTGACCAGGGCCACCAGGAGCGCTCCGAGGAAGAGCAGGCCGGCGTAGCCCACGGCCGGGAAGAGGGTCCCCACGATGGTGGAGAAGCCGACCCGCCCGCCGACCACCGCCGCGGCCGTCGCTGCGACGGCCAGGGTGCGGAAGCTCCGCCAGCCCTGCCCCAGGAGCCGGTTGACGAACCCGAAGAGGGTCGAGACGGCCGTCGTGTAGATGGCCGCGGTCAGGATGACCGTGTAGAGGGTCGACACGACCGGCGAGAGGCGGCGGGCGGCCAGGAGCATCGGGACCTCCGCCCGGGCCGCCTCGGGGACATTGGCCAGGATGGTGAGGACCACTGCCAGGGCCCCGAGTCCGAGGGCCGCGGCGGCGATGACCGTTCCCGGGACCAGGCGACGCCTTGTCGTGAGCCTCACCACCGGGACCAGCACCGAGGTGGCGACGACAAGGTTGTAGGAGGCGTAGGTCGCACCCGAGAGAAGCCAGTTGCCCACGGCGGCGCGGGCCGGTTCGGCGAAGGTGAGGTCGAGCGGGCTCGAGACCAGTGTGGCCAGGCTGACCCCCATGACCGTGGCCAGGAGGAAGGGGACGACGACGCTCACGGCCTTGACCACCCCCTCGATGCCGGCCAGGACGGTTCCCAGGGCCAGCACGGCCATCCCCACGAGGCCCACTTCGAACGGCAGGCCGAACTCCTGCTCCAGCGTGGCGCCCGTGCCGGCGAACATGGCCGCCGTGGCCCCGAAGAGGAAGAAGGTGAGGATACCGTCGATGACCCGGCCGAGAGCTGGGCCGGCCACATAGTCGAGCACCGGTCCGTGGGTGACGGCCTCCAGCCGGCAGCTCGCCCGGACGACGAGATAGCCGAAGAAGCCGAGCAGGGCCACGGCCACGGCCAGGGCCGCGAAGCCCCTGGTCCCGTGGAGGGCGAAGAACTGCAGGGCCTCCTGGCCGGAGGCGAAGCCGGCCCCGATGACTGTCCCGACGTAGACCGAGGCCAGAGTGGACGCGGAGACGGTGGCCGGCTCCCCGGCACAGCTCGGCGTGGCGTCGGCGGGCTCGTCCGGCCCCTCGTCTATGGTCTCCGGTCTGTCGGCGGTCCCGACCGCCCGCCCGCAGGCGGGTTCGGCGGCGGCGCGTTCCCGGCTCCGCTCGCCGCCGCCACCCGGTCCACAGGGGCGCTCTCCTACCTGTTCCTTGTCGGGGCCGTCCACCGCCTCGTCCTCCCTGGGGACCTTCCGGTCAGGGGTTCGGTCCTGCGTGGTCCTCCCTGATAGGTTTGTCTGCTCAGGCCCGGATGAACCGGGCCGCCCCAGCGGGATGACGGGCCGCCGCAGGAGAGCCCCGCCAATTCCGAGAACGCTGCTAGGCAGGGTTTTGCGCCGCGCGAGCCTCCGGGCGGGCCGCATCTACACGGCTCCCGGCGGGGCGGGTTCCGGAAGCGGCGGAAGACTACTCCGGGGGGAAGCGGACCATGCCTACGGTGTTCCGACGTGTGGACCGGTATCTCGAAGTCAGCGAAGAGGTCCTCGCCGCCCTCTCCGAGGGCCGGGGAGTGGTCGCCCTCGAGTCGACCGTCATCGCCCACGGGATGCCCTACCCCCGGAACCTCGAGACGGCCCTGGCCGTGGAGGAGGTCGTCCGGCGGGGCGGGGCCGTCCCGGCCACCGTCGCCGTCATCGGCGGCCGGGCCCGGGTCGGCTGCGGGCCGGAGGACATCGAGACCCTGGCCCGGCTCGGCCCGGCCGTCCCCAAAGCCTCCGTGCGCGACCTTCCGGTGCTCTTCGCCCGTGAGGTCACAGGGGCCACGACCGTGGCCGCGACGGGCACCATCGCCGCCCGGGCCGGGGTGCGCGTCTTCGTCACCGGGGGTATCGGGGGGGTCCACCGCGGCTGGGGCGACACGCTCGACATCTCGGCCGACCTCACCGTCCTCGGGCGCGTCTCCCTGGCCGTGGTCTGCTCGGGGGCCAAGGCCGTCCTCGACATCCCGGCGACTCTGGAGCGGCTCGAGACGCTCGGGGTGACGGTCGTCGGTCTCGGCACCGGGCGCTTCCCCGGGTTCTGGGTGCGCGAGACCCCCCACCCCGTGGACCTGACCGTGTCAACCCCGGAGGAGGCCGCCGCGGTCGCGGCCGCCCGCTTCGCCTCCGGGCTGCCGGGGGCCGTCCTGGTGGCGGTCCCGGTGCCGGCCGCCGACGAACTGGCCCGCGAGGAGCTCGACCGGGCCCTCGACCGGGCCCTGGCCGCCGCCGAAGCCGAGGGCGTCAGGGGAAAGGCCCTGACCCCGTTCCTCCTGCAGGCCGTCGAGAAGGCCACAGGTGGGCGGAGCCTTCAGGCCAACGCGGCCCTTCTCAGGAACAACGCGGCGGTGGGAGCCCGGCTGGCCCTGGCCCTCGCCGAGGGGCGTGCCGGCCCGGTGAGTCCGGCGTGAAAGCCGCCGTGCGCCTGGCCGTCTACGGCGACATCAACCTGGACGTCCTCGTCCTGCACCACGAAGACGCCGCCCCGGGCAGCGATTCGCGGGCGACGGTCAGGCTGAGGGGCGGGGGCTCGGCGGCCAACGTGGCCGTGTGGGCCGCCCGCGAGGGGGCCGACGTGGGGTTCTTCGGACAGGTCGGCGATGATATGGCCGGCCGCTGGCTGAGGGAGGAGCTCGCCGCGGAAGGGGTGGCGGTCGACCCCCCTCAGGGGAACCTCGCCGTCTCGCCCGGCTCGGCGACCGGGCTGGTCGTGGTCAGCGTGCGGGCCGGGGAGCGGACGATGGCCACCGACCGCGGGGTGAACCTCACCCCGGACAGGGACCTCGTCCCCCGTGAGGCCCTGGTCTCCCGGGAGTGGCTTCACCTCACGGGCTACTCCTTCTTCGAGCCCGGGCCGCGGGAGGTGGCCCTCAGGGCCCTGGAGGTGTGCCGCGAGCTCGGTCTTCCGTTCAGCGTCGACCCTTCCTCCTTCAGGCCCCTGAGGCAGTACGGGGCGGAACGCTTCCTCGAGGACGTGGCCGGCGCCGAGGTCGTCTTCCCCAATCTGGACGAGGCCCGGGAACTCACGGGCCTCGCCGACCCGGGCGAGGCCGCGCGGGCCCTCGTCAGACGCTTCCCGGTCGTGGCCCTGACCTTGGGGCCGCAGGGGTGCCTGGTGGCCGCGGCCGGGCGGGTCAGGGCCGTGCCGGCGGCCAGCCCTCCCGGGCCGGTCGTGGACCCGACAGGGGCCGGAGACGCCTTCGCCGCGGGGTTCCTGACACGGTACGCCGCAGGGAGCCGCCGGACCGATGGCCGGCGTTTCGACCTTGCCCTGGAGGCGGCCGCCGCGGCCGTGCGGCTGGCGGCCAGGGCGGTGACGCTGGTCGGCGGCCGCGGCGAGGTCGGGGTGGGGTCCGGCAGGGCGCTCGAGGCCGCCGGGGATGAGGACGCCGGACACCGTGGGGCGTGAGGTCAGGTCTTGTTCCCCGGGGCGTCACCTGCTGCCGGACCTTCTCCTGCCGGCTCCCGTCTCCGGCGACGCCCGCGGCTTCTCCCGACGCCTCTCCTCGAACCGAAGGTAGTCGATGAACTCCAGGAGCCTGCGGCGCTGGGCCGGCGTGAGCTCGCCCGTGCGGTCGATGAGGAGCTGGACGTCGGCGTCCTTGAGGAGGGCCGGCCAGCGCACGTCCGTACGGCCGATGAGGTAATCGATACTGACCGAGAAGAACTCGGCGATCTTTCGGACCGTGCCGAGGTCGGGGGAGCGGACCCCGCTGATGTACTGGGAGACGGTGGACTTGCCCAGGTGGAGGGTCCGGGCCAGTTCCGCCTGGGTCATGTCCCGCTCTTCGAGGAGTGTCTTGAGTCGTTCACCGAAGCCGGCCTCAGCCATCGCCCCCATAATAGCCGTGCGGGAGGCGAGGCTCGCGGTTCGTTCCCGAAAGCGGAACCCGACCCCTTTACAGTTCCCGCTGAGGGAACTATGATATGGCTACTCCTTCCATTCCGGTCGGGGCGGTGGACGAGCTGTGGGGTCCGGGTCACGGGAAAGCCCGCTCGTGAGGGAGATGGAGAGGTCCTTCGAGCTCATCGCGTCGCTCGCCCGGATGTCCTACGACGAGCTGGTCTCGGCGCATCCGGAGGCCGTCTCGTGCCGGACGAAGGAGGAGTACCTCCGCTCCCACGTTACCACCCTGCGTGCTCTCGTCCTCCTGGCCCTCGACTGCGTCCCGGCGGAGGTCGGGCGTCTCGTTCAGGAGTACCCCGAGGTGGGCCTCATGCTCAGGCGGAGCGTGCAGGGCCCGGCCTGCGCCGCTGGCCTGCAAGACTCGGCCCGCACCGCCGCCACCGGTGCTCCCGCGGACGGGCCTTCGGTTAGCTCCGCCTCTCCTTCACCGCTCGCGGGGCGGCCAGCAGGAACAACCCGGCCACCAGCACCCCCACCCCGCATGCGGCCAGGTCGCTCCTCACACCCTGCAGGGCGGTCAGGGCCAGGTCCTGAAGGCGGAGCGAGCCGAGCTCGGGAAGGGCCGAGGGCACGAAGGCCGGGAGGAGGGGGCCGGCCGCCCGGTCGACGGCCGCGGCGGCTCCGATGACCAGGACCCCGGCCGCCGTCCACACCCCTCCGACGACACCGGTGCCCCTCGACCGGCCTCCCGCGGCCAGCCACAGGAGCCCCGAGAAGAGCATGGCGGCTGCGGCCGCCGCGAAGGGGGCCGCGTGCACGGCCTTCCAGTACGGGCGCAGGGCCTCTAGGGCCTCGAGGTCGAAGAGGGGGCCGATGTCGACGACGTCGGGTGTTTCCTGGAGACCCC
>DPMO01000182.1 GCA_003541445.1 Clostridiales bacterium
CCGACAGCACCACCAGGTCGAAGGGCTCCTGGCGCACCCGGCCCTGCCGGAGGTCCTCGTAGCGCACCAGCACCTCCGCCTCCCCCGCGACGATGGAGGCGGGAGCACCCTGGATCAGCTCCACCCCGCGTCCCAGTTCCTCCCAGCGCATGCGCACATCCTTGCCGGAGACCTGAAGGTCCATGTAGAAGATGGCCACCCGCCGCCCCGGGTCGTCCCGCCTGAGACGCGCCGCCAGGCGCAGGGCGTACCGGCAGCACACCTGAGAGCAGTATCCCCGGCCCAGGGTCACATTGCGCGAGCCAACGCACTGCACGAAGGCCACCCGCTTGAAGGCGGCCAGGCCGCCGGGATCGCCCCGCATCCGCCGCTCCAGCTCCTCAGCGGTGATCACCCCGGGGACCCGGCCGTAGCCCAGGCGGGGCAACTGCCGGGGATCGAAAGGTTGAAAACCGGTGGCCACGATGATGGCGCGGCACCGTACCCGATGAGTCCGGGCCGCAGCCTGGAGGTCTATGGCTCCAGTGGGACAGGCCTCCACGCACGCCCGGCACGTTTGCGCGTTCCGGGCGCGGAAATCTCCGGGTCCACGGATGCACTGGCCGGGGGAAAACCAGGGGGAGGCAGGCGGATGGCACCGGCAGGACAGGCATCGACACACCGCCCACATAGAATGCACCTTTGCGGATCGACGCAGATCGGCCCCTGAGCTACGTCCAGCTGGAAGCTGCCGTTCTGATTCTGAACCCCTTTCAAGGACGAAAAGACCAGCATTTTGAGCTGGTCTGCTCCGGTCAGGGCGCGCGCTTCATCAGCTACCAGACACACCTGGCACTGCTGGCAGTCGTCGGTGGCCTTGCAGGCGTACCCCGCCGCCCTGCCCCCGGTGTGACCCTCCTTTTCCACCAGCAGGACGCTGTACCCACGGCCCAGCAGGGTTCTGGACGCGGCCAGTCCCGCGGCGCCCCCGCCCAGCACCACCACATCCACTGTTACCAATAGGAACCCTCCCCAGTCCTGCGGTCACCGCTCAGTCGATGTTGCGTCCATTCCGCCGGGGCCCCAGAGGCTCCGCGGGTGGGTATTCTATTCGCGAACCCGGGTTTCCTGCCGACACCCGTCGACACCCATGGCCTCAACGGTGCGCCATCAACCAGCACCCGCCCACCGCCAGGAGAGCCCCCAGCAGCCTCACCCAGCTGACCGGGATGTGCTGCAGCCCGAAAGCTCCCAGGTGGTCCAGCAGCACCGCCGCCGCCAGCTGGGCGGTGACGATGACCGACACCCCCAGGGCGGCCCCTGTCACCGGGATGGCGAAGGCCACCCCGGCGATGATGAGGACGCTCAGGACCCCGCCGAGATAGGCGAACAGGGGGACGGCGGAGAGAGGCGGGAGCTGGCCCGGGCGCCCGGCGCGCAGGGCCAGCGCGGCGACCAGGATGACCAGGGTCAGGAGAGCGCCGGTGACGTGGACTATCGCGCTCGTTCCCACGAGCCCGACACGCTTCCCCAGTGCGGCGTTGAACGTCCCCTGGAAGGCCATGGCCGCCCCGCTGACGGCCGCCGCGGCCAGGGCCAGGACCGTCTTGACGTCGAGTGCGCCCAGGCAGGCCACCTCCGTTCTGCCGACCGGTTTAGCTTTCCCGGAAGAGGGTTCCGCCTTGACAAGGCCGGGGCGGCCGAATACCCTTCATAGAGGGAGGTAGGCCGATGCCCGAAGGCAAGGTTCCTCGCCATTTCGGACGGGTGGTCGAGTCAGCCTGGGACGTCCCCGACTTCATCAGCTCCATCCTCTCGAGCCGGTATGTCGTGAACTGGCTCAACGTGCAGGTCCCCTCCTTCAGCCAACTCGAGGTCTTTCTGGCGGCCAACATGCCGGACGGTTCCATCCGGAGGCGGTACCGAGGGCTCATCACGGCTCTGAGGGACATCGGCCGGGCCTGGCCGCCCTATTTCAGGCTCGACGACCTGTCTCCGGAGGCCATGGGTGTCGAGGATTGGGAGGAGGTCTTCCTCCGGCTGATGCAACGGGGCTACCCGCCGGTCATGGTGGCCGACGTCCTCCGGGCCATCTTCCCTTATCTCACAGAGCTCCGACGGGACGAGGTCTTCCTCGGCGAGGAGATAGAGATATACTTCATGATTCCTTTCATCAGCCGGAACCATGAACTTCCTCAGGAGCAGATCGTCCGCGAAGCCCTGCGCTACGGGGCCGACCGTAGGGAGCTGGAGTACCATCTCCATCGGCGGAAGCCGCCCAAGGCCCCTTACCGTGGGGCCATCGTCCTGACCTTCAAGGACCCTGACGAGCCTGCCTTCTCCTGGCGGTCGCGCCGCGTGACCTCGGGATGGCTGAGGGTGCCGATAATCCAGCCCCAGGTCAACATCACCACCAAGCTCGAGATGTGGTTCAACTACAACGTGGCTTTCCGCGGCTACTGGCTGGCCCAGATGTACCTCTTGGCCTCGGGGCTCAGGCGCGGCGGCCGCAGCGATGTCCCTCCGGAGATCGACGCCGAGTGGGCCGACTTCCGCGGCCGGCTGGAGCGGAAGGTCACCTAGCCCTGGTCGGTCTGGGCGCCACGCGGAAGCCAGACCGAGACCGCGTCTGGAACGTGAGGCTTTCAGGTCCAGGGTCCGCATTATGCTGCCTACACGGGAGAAAATAGGGGAGCGGCTGGTGTCGTCAGCCGCTCCCTCTGTCCTCCGGCCTGGGGCCTCGCCCGGGTGGTCAAGGCCCCAGACTCTTACTGGGTGGTCCCGGGCGTCCGGAGGCCGGCGCCACCCGCCAGTCGCAGCTCGGCGTCCTGGATCATGCGGCGGACCATGTGGCCGCCCATGGCGCCGCACTGCCGGGCCGGGTACTCGCCCCAGTACCCGTCGGCGGGCGGCTGGAGGCCGATCTCACGGGCGACCTCGTACTTGAACTGGTCGAGCGCCTGCTCGGCCCCCCGGACCAGGATGCGGTTGGACCTCTGTCCAGCTCCCATTCACTTCACCTCCTTCGCTTTCGCGTGGTTCCTGAGGCCAAGACTGTCTCACGCCTGAGCTGTCTTCCCGACCCTCTGCCAGCCTGGCGGACCGCTATTTTGAAGATTTGCCTGCGTCCTTTCCCTTCAATGACGGAGCGGCTGGTCCTGACATCAGCCGCTCCACTGTGCTGTTGAACGGATTGACCGTCATCCCGATGACTGCGTCACCGGGTGTAGCCGTATCCACCACCACCCATGCCACCCGGGAACACAGTGCCCTGGGCCAGCCTGAGCTCGGCGTCCTGGATCATCCGGCGGACCATGTGGCCCCCCATGGCGCCGCACTGCCGGGCCGGGTACTCGCCCCAGTACCCGTCGGCGGGCGGCTGGAGGCCTATCTCACGGGCGATCTCGTACTTGAACTGGTCGAGCGCCTGCTCGGCTCCCCGGACCAGGATGCGGTTCGACCTCTGACCCGAACCCACTGCGCTTCACCTCCTCCTTCTTACTCGACCGTGCATGAGTAGGTTGAGCGGCGCGCATATGGCCCATGCTGGTGACTTTCTGGACGGCCTGGCAGGTCGGTTCGAAGAATACAAGTCGTCTAGCTGGAAAGATGATGCCGCGACGAATGTTTGAAGGCCTCGAGCGGGAAAAGCTTGAAGAGGATTCACACCCTTGGAGACGCAGCGAGGGGGCCCGAACAGGCCCCCTCTAGACCTCCTCTGAACCTGCCTTGGAACGGTCCTTCTTGCTCGGCTCAGAACCCGCTCTGCTCGACGAGCGTGTACTCGAAGTCGACCACTGGGTTCCCACGTCGAGCTCGTGGCCTGCGAACCACAGTTCTCACGGGTTCATGAACAGGGGAAGGAGGGCCCATCCGGCCTGACTCATCATGAGAGGCATCATGACTCCGCTGACATCGCCGGGGGCTACGGTGGCGGTGAAGGAGAACTCGCCGTTGAGCTCGCCCTCGAAACGCAGCTCCATCCGACCCCCGCCTGCGTCGGCGACGTTCAGGCTGAACCATCCGGCCGCTGGCTCGTCCCCGGTGGCTTGGGCCTCCCGGGTTCGAAGGCGAACGGCTCCCACTGGCCCCCGCCTGGACCGTCACCGGCAGCTTCGCCGCCTCCGGAACCGTCACCGGTGGCCTCCTCGCCGCCGGAGGCGGTCTCTTGACCTTCATCAGGGGCTGTGGCCGCCTCCTTGGGACCGCAACCTCCCAGGGCAGCGGTCAACGCCATGGATACGACCACGAGTCGGTTCTTACCTTCACCCTCGAGTCACGTGTCCGCCCGAGTGACGGCACAGGGCCGCAGAGGAGGAGGCCCGGTTCGCTCGCGGGGCCGCCGGAGGCCTCCGACGGCTTTCGACCCCTCCAGTCAGAAAATTACTTCCTTCGCTTGCAGGAACCCCCCGCATGTAGTAGAATAGGCCTGGCGTGGGACGGGATGGGAAGGAGTGGGACGCCGGGGTGCTCTATGGGGAGTTTCGGCACACCGTGGACGACAAGGGGCGTCTCAGCCTTCCCGCCAAGTTCCGCTCCAAGCTGGGCGAACGGGTCGTCGTCTCCAAGGGCGTGGACAAGTGCCTCTACGTCTATTCCTTGAAGGTGTTCGAGGCCGTGGTCGAGAGGCTGGAGGAGCACGCCTCGTCCCAGAAGGAGTTCCGGGACTTCCTCCGGTTCTTCCTGGCCGGCTCGTACGACACCGAGGTCGACGGGCACGGGCGCATCCTCATCCAGGCGGGTCACCGGGAGTACGCCGGGCTCCAGAGGGATGTCGTCGTTATCGGCATCTCGCACCGGGCGGAGATCTGGGACGCGGAGACGTACGAGGCGTCTGAGGAGACCGCCCGCAGCAACTTCGCCGCGGTGGCGGAGAAGGTCAACTTCAGGCTTTGAGCGGGCCACCGGGCCTCCGAGCTCCCTGGGCCCCGTCACACCTTGACAATGGTTCGCTGGGAAAACAGGCCTTGCGGCCGGCGGGCTCCTCAGGCCCCCGGCCCCAAGTTGCTGCTCCCCGATGCGTGGTGAGGGACCGTCCGGGCCTTCCGGGTGGTTCATGTCCTGACCACGCCCCTTTTAGAGCAAGCTGTTCCCCGGGAGGGCGAACGGCATGACATACGGGCACAGGCCGGTGATGCTGGAGGAAGTCCAACGCGTCATCGATGCCGGCCCGGGAGTGCTGTACATCGACGCCACGGTGGGCGGGGGAGGCCACACCGAGCGGCTCGCCGAGATGGCCGGCCCCCGCGGAAGAGTCCTGGGGCTCGACCGGGACCCCGAGGCCCTGAAGGCGGCCGGCCTGCGGCTGGCGCGGTTCGGGGACCGGGTGAAGCTCGTCCACGCCAGGTTCTCGGAACTGGAGCGGGTGGCCCGTGCGTCCGGGTTCCTTCCGGCGCACGGCATCCTCTTCGACCTCGGCCTGTCGTCCGGACAGGTCGACATGGAGGAGCGCGGCTTCAGCTACCACGGCTCGGCTCCTCTCGACATGAGGATGGACCAGACGTCGGGGGGGCCGACGGCGGCCGACCTCGTGAACGGACTTCCCAAGGAGGAGCTGGTCCGCATCATCCGCGACTACGGTGAGGAGCGTTGGGCCTCACGGATCGCCTCCTTCATCGTCCAGGCCCGGCGCCGGTCGAGGATAGAGACGGCCGCCGACCTCGTCGAGGTCGTCAAGGCGGCCATCCCGGCCGGGGCCAGGAGACGTGGGCCACACCCGGCCAGACGGACCTTCCAGGCCCTGCGCATCGCGGTGAACGACGAGCTCGGCGAGCTCGAAAGGGCTCTCGACCAGGTGCCGGCGGTCCTGGCCGCTGGCGGCCGGATGGTGGTCATCTCGTATCACTCTCTTGAGGACCGGCTTGTGAAGCGGTTCCTGCGTGACGCCGAGAGGGGCTGCCGCTGCCCGCCGGACTTCCCGGAGTGCAGGTGTGGGCGTCGACCCACCCTGAAGGTGCTCACCCGGAGGCCGCTGAGACCCGGAGCCCGGGAGGTCGCGGACAACCCCCGGTCGCGGAGCGCGAGGCTCCGCGCGGCGCAGCGGTTATAGCTTGTCGGGGGGGTGAATAGGTTGTTGCGAACGACCGCGCCCCGCCCAGGGGCCGGCCTGAGGCGGCTCGGACGTGGTGCCGCGTCACTCGTCTGCTACCCGTGTGTCCGGACCCCGGTCCGGGGACGCGGTGGCGGGGTCGTGGGTCTCTCGCGCTCCGGCCGGAGGGCGCCGCGGGCGTGTTCCGGAAGGGCCGGCCGGAGGGAGGACGGGACCTGGATGGAGGTCCGGTCCTACCTGCTGTACCTTGCGATGGCCTTCGCGCTGGCCGTGGCGCTCTCCTGGAGCTACTCGACGGC
>DPMO01000172.1 GCA_003541445.1 Clostridiales bacterium
GGTCCGGCGGGGGTGCGAGCCCACCGCGGTCCACTGCAACTGCTCCGGGAAGCACGCCGGGATGCTGGCCGTGGCCCGGCACATGGGGTGGAGCCTTGACGAGTACTGGCGCGAGGACCACCCTGTGCAGCGTCTCTGTCTTGAGAACCTGGCGGAGGTCGCCGGATACCCGGCCTCGAGGATCGGTGTGGCCGCCGACGGCTGCGGGGCGGCCGTCTTCGCCCTTCCCCTCCGGAACATGGCCCTCGCCTTCGCCCGGATGGCCCGACCGGAGGACCCGTCCGCGGGGTTCTCGCCGCAGCGGGCCTGTGCCGCGGCCCTGGTCGTCCGCTCCATGCGGGCCCACCCATACATGGTCGCCGGGACGGGTCGGCTCTGCACGGCCCTCATGACCCAGACGGCCGTGTTCGCCAAGGGCGGCGCCGAGGCGGTCTACTGCCTGGGCGTGCCGGAGCGGGGCCTGGGCGTGGCGGTGAAGATAGAGGACGGGAACTATCGGGCCGTCGGCCCGGTCGTCCTCCGGGTGCTCGAAGAGCTCGGGCTCCTCAGCCCCGAGGCCGCCCGTGCACTGGAAGGGTTCGCCCGCCCTCTGATGAAGAACCACCGCGGCGAAGTCACCGGGGCCATCCAGGCCGTCCTCAGGCTCCGAAGGGAGTTGACGGCGTGATGAAGATCTTCATCTCGGCTGACATCGAGGGCATCAGCGGGGTGGTCCACAGGGACCACACGGGCCCGGACTCCGAGGGAGGACGGGCCGACGAGTACCGGCGGGCGCGCCTCCTCATGACGAGGCAGGTGAACGCGGCTGTGGCCGGGGCCCTCGAGGGCGGCGCCGAGACGGTCGTGGTCAACGACGCCCACGGGTCCATGCGGAACATCCTCATCGAGGAACTGCACCCGGCGGCGCGGCTCGTCACCGGGTCGCCGAAGCCCCTCTCGATGATGCAGGGGGTCGAGGGCTCGAGCGGGGCTCTCTTCGTCGGCTATCACGCCCGGGCGGGTGCCCCGGGGGTTTTCAACCACACCTACAGCGGCCGGACGGTCCAGGAGCTGAGGATAGGAGGCAGGGTTGCCGGCGAGACCCTCATGAACGCGGGCATCGCCGGCTACTACGGCGTCCCCGTCCTCATGGTGACCGGGGACTCCGCCGTGGCCGCCGAGGCCTCGGAGGTGCTCGAGGGGGTCAGGACGGTGGCGGTCAAGGAGGCCGTCGGGCGCTACGCCGCCCTGTGCCTTCCCTTCGAGGAGGCCAACGACCTCGTGAGGGAGGCCGCCCGTGAGGCGGTGGCCTCGGCCCGCGAGGTGAAGCCCTTCGTGGTACCGTCCCCGGTGACCTTCCAGATCCGGTTCACGAACACGGCTCAGGCCGAGGCGGCCTGCCTGGTTCCCGGCACCCGTCTCGTCGACCCCGTGACGGTCTCCTTCACCCACGAGGACTACATCGTCGCCTTCAAGGCCGCCCGGGCGATGATAGGCCTGGCCCACATTGCGGACGCCTAACGACCCTACTGACATGATGAACCGTCGGGCCGTGGACGAACGGCCCCTATCAAGTCGAGCAGCTGCACGATGACCGACCGGGGAGGCTCTCAGGTATGACCACCAAGCAGGCGAAGGTGAGGACGAACAGGGACAGGCTGGTGGCCATCTCGGTGATGGGCGAGGTCTCGGCGCCGAAGATGCGGGCCCCGTACCGCGTGGGTCACGACGGGGTGGCCCGCGTCGGTCCGGCCACCGGGGGCATCGTCTACAACGTGCGGGTGGGCGACCCGGCCTTCGGATGGGCGGGCGACCACGTCGAACCAGGTGTCAGCACCAAGGACCCCAAAGAGGAACACGTCAACATGGCCTACAACACCCTCTCCTGCGTCGGGAACAGGGTCCGGGTGGTCTCCGGCGACGCGAAGGGGGCGACAGGGGTCGTCACCGGCAAGCACGGAGGTGTCGAGCACGTCCTCGTGGACTTCGACCCTGAGGTGCTCGACAAGCTCGTCATCGGGGACAAGGTCCTCGTCAGGGCCTACGGCCAGGGCCTGGAGGTCGAGGGCTTCCCGGGGGTCAAGGTCTACAACCTCGACCCGGACCTCTTCGAGAAGATGGGCCCGGAGGTGGTCGGGGACGGCGACGACCGGAGGCTCAGCCTTCCGGTGACGGCCGAGATCCCGGCCCACCTCATGGGTTCGGGTCTCGGGTCGACGAGCGCCTCCAGCGGCGACTACGACATGACGACACAGGAGCCCTCCGTCCTGGCCGAACTCGGTCTCGACCGGCTGCGCCTGGGCGACATCGTGGCCATAAAGGACGCCTCGGCCTTCTACGGGTGGAGCTACCGGCGGGGGGCCGTCATCATCGGCGTGGTCGTCCACAGCGACTCGAAGATATCGGGCCACGGACCCGGCATAACGACGCTTCTGACCGCCAACCGCGGCGAGATCCTGCCGCGGCTCGACTCCGGGGCCAACCTCGCTCTCCTCCTGGGCCTGAGGTCTGACATGGGCCCTAAGGGCGGTTAAAGGGCGGGGCGCGGCGGGGAGGCCGCGGCGCGGGGAGCGCGCGGCGCGGGGGGCCTGC
>DPMO01000150.1:0-153 GCA_003541445.1 Clostridiales bacterium
CCCGCAGGCCTTCAACCCGAAGAACGACTGCGTGGCCATCGCCCACCAGGTCATAGACCTGGGGGCCTCGGTCGTCCTCGGCCATCACCCGCACATCGTCCAGGGGTTCGAGGTCTATGGCGGGGGGGTCATCGCCTACAGCCTGGGCAACTT
>DPMO01000150.1:272-2549 GCA_003541445.1 Clostridiales bacterium
TCGCCTACAGCCTGGGCAACTTCGTCAACGACCAGGCGAAGGTCCACCAGAAGGAAGGGACCATCCTCGAGCTCCAGCTTTCCCCTGAGGGGGTCCTCTCGGCACGGATAACCCCGGTCTGGATAGAGTCGACCGCACCGCGGTTCATGGAAGGCGACGAGCTCAGACAGATGATGGAGAAGATAGAGCGGTTGTCGGCCGTCTTCGGCGACTAGACGGATGGGGCGGCTGCCGCTCCGAGGAAGGACAGCCTTTATTGGCCGCCATAATCGCGCTCGCCTGCGGGAGACTATCCCCGGAGGTGAGAACGGGTGGCCGAAGACAAGAGGGACCGGCGAGCCAGGATTCCCGGGGACTTCGACCTGAGACGCTTCGAACAGGAAGTGGCGGAGGAGATCGGGGTGAGCCTCCGTCAGAAGGGGAGGCGCCGGGGCGGAGGCGCCAGGGGCGCCGCGGCCTCCCCCGCGGCGAGTGAAGTCCTGTCCGGGCAGGAGGGGACCCCGCCGCGCCCGGAGTGACCGAGTGCCGGTAGAAGGGTGAAGGCCGGGCCCGTCCTCCGGGGACGGGCCTCTTCCTTCGAGGGGGGAAGAGAACTGGTTTCCGTCGACCCCACCGCCCGCCCGGAACCCGACCCGGGGAGGCGGACCGGCCTTGAGAGAACCCCTGAGGTCCTGGCCCTCATCGGTCCCGCCGGGACAGGGAAGAGCCACAGGGCCTCCATCGTCGCCGAGGAGATGGACGCGGACGCCATCCTTGACGACGGCCTGCTCATCGCGGGCGGGAAGATTCTGGCCGGGAGGTCGGCCAAACGAGAGTCGACCAGGGTGGCCGCGGTGCGCCGCGCCCTTCTCGACGAACCTACCCACGCCGCCGAGGTCAGGGAGGCCTTGGACCGGCTCGGGCCGTCACGTCTGCTCGTCATCGGCATCTCCGAGGAGATGGTCCGCCGCGCGCTGGCCAACATCGGGCTGCCGCCTCCCTCGAGGGTCATGTCCATCGAGGAGTTCGCTTCCCCCCGCCAGATGCGGAAAGCGGTCCGCATCCGGCGGACGGAGGGAAAGCACGTCATACCGGCCCCGACCCTCGAGGTCAGGAAGAGTTTCGCCGGCTACCCCGTGGACCCGCTGAGGGTCTTCCTCAAGGCCAAGGCCCGGAAACGGGCGCCGGGCCGGTTCGTCGAGAAGAGTGTCGTCCGGCCGACCTGGAGCGCCCTAGGGCGCTTCTACATCGAGGACGTGGTCCTCGCGGCCATCGCGGGGCGGGCGGCCGTGGAGACCGCCGGGGTGGCCCGGGTCTACCGAGTGCGCGTGGATGCCGACGAGGCTGGAGTGTCGTTCGAGCTGTCGCTCGGCGTGGTCTACGGTCATGTCATCAGGGAGACGGCGGCGGCCGTGAGGCGCCGCGTGACCGAGGTCGTCGAACACATGACCGCCCTCACCTGCCGGAAGGTCGACGTCATCGTCACCCGCATCCTGCCCACGGTATCCGGCGAGGGTAGGCTCTGGAACGAGGGAATAAATACTACTCGGTGACCCGGTCCCGGGCAGGCTGCGGCTGAGGTGCGGCAGGATTCGCCGGCAGAGGCTCGAACCGCTCGGGATATCCTCGGGTAGCCAGTTCTGGACAAGACCGTTCACTCTGAAGCTCGAAGGAGGAGTTCGGCATGGCCGTCAAGGTCGGTATCAACGGCTTCGGCCGCATCGGCCGGCAGTTTCTGCGCATCGCCCTCGACCGCGGGGACTTCGAGGTCGTCGCGGTCAACGACCTCACGAGCCCGGAGACCCTGGCCCACCTGTTCAAGTACGACACCAACTACGGGGTCTACCCCGGCGAGGTCAGGACCGGCGACGGGACGCTCGTCATCGACGGCCGGGAGGTGAAGGTCCTCCAGGAGCCCGACCCGGCCAAGCTCCCCTGGCAGGACCTCGGCGTGAGCATCGTCGTCGAGTCCACGGGCCTCTTCACACAGCGGGTCAAGGCCGTCCTCCATATCGAGAAGGGTGGAGCCCGCAAGGTCCTGATATCGGCCCCGGCCAAGAACGAGGACCTGACCGTCGTCATGGGTGTCAACGAAGACGCTTACGACCCGTCCCGCCACCATGTCGTCTCCAACGCCTCCTGCACCACGAACTGTCTCGCCCCGGTGGCGAAGGTCCTGAACGACGCCTTCGGGATGGAGCAGGGCCTCATGACGACGGTGCACGCCTACACCAACGACCAGCGCATCCTGGACCTGCCTCACAGGGACCTCCGGCGCGCCAGGGCGGCGGCCCTCAA
>DPMO01000198.1 GCA_003541445.1 Clostridiales bacterium
AGAAGGCTCCGGGGCACGCCCAGAGCCTCGCAGAGCTCGTCGTCCCAGGAAAGGGTCTTGAGGTTGAAGAGCATCGTTCGTGACGCGTTCGAATAATCGGTGGCGTGGACCTTCCCGCCGGTGAGCTTCCAGATGAGCCAGGTGTCCACGGTGCCGAAGGCCGCCTCGCCCTTGGCCGCCTTCGCGGCGATCTCCGGCACCTCGTCCAGGAGCCAGCGAATCTTCGTCCCGGAGAAGTACGGGTCGATGACGAGGCCGGTCTTCTCCTTCACCAGGCCGGCCAGGCCTTCGGCCCGCAGTCTCTCGCACATAGGAGCCGTACGGCGGCACTGCCAGACGATGGCGTTGTAGAGCGGCTCACCGGTCGACCTGTCCCAGACGACCGTCGTCTCGCGCTGGTTGGTGATGCCGACGGCGGCCACGTCCGAGGCTCTGACGCCGGCCTTCTCCAGGACCGCTCGGGTCACGCGGAGCTGGCTTTCCCATATCTCGTTCGGGTCGTGCTCGACCCACCCCGGCCTCGGGTAGAGCTGGGTGAACTCCTCCTGGGACTGGGCCACGGGCCGCCCGCCGCGGTCGAACAGGATGGCTCGCGAGCTCGTGGTCCCCTGGTCCAGAGCGAGAACGTAGGCAGGCTGGCTCATGCCGGCATCCCTCCGGGGAAGATGTCTCAACAACTCCGCCTGGACGGGGCGCGGGACTGAAGGTGGCCCCTCAGGTGAGAGTCCTATTTGACACCGGCCGACGCCACTCCTGGCGCCGGCCGGGAGGGAAAGACCCGGCAGGCCTGGGCATGAAGGTGCCCGTGATGGATGTTTGCGCTTCGTCGACCTGACGTGCTATCATTAACGTGCTTTCGTCGAACACGTTCTTGTGTCGGGGCGTGGCGCAGTTTGGTAGCGCGCTAGAATGGGGTTCTAGAGGTCGTGGGTTCAAGTCCCACCGCTCCGACCAGGATTTCCGCCGGCCCCGGGGCTTTCGGCGGGTGAGGCGCCCACAGCTCCGGGGCCGCCGTGCATGCCCGCGCTGACGTTGCTGCCCGGCCAGCAACCGCTATGCCCTTGCGCGACTCCCCACCTTTGACTACCATAGTGAACAGTGAAGAGCGACCCGCACCGGGCCGGCCACACTGCGTGGTCGGCTCAGCCCTTTGTCGAGGAGGTTTTCTTCCTTGCCGTCTTTTTCCTCAGCGTCCCTTCTGCGCGGCCGGGAAGAGTCACCTTGCGTCGGAGCCGTACCGGAGCGGGGGTCGGCCGCGCGCTCGACGGCCCTCCCGCTGGAGCGACTCACGGCCGTCCTCGCGCTGGTGGTGGGTGTCGGCGCCGGTCTGTTCGCCGTCCTCTTCCGGGAGATGATAGGCTGGGTCCAGGCCGTCCTGTTGGACGGGGTGGCGGCGCGCGGCGGTCTGTTCACGGTGCTAACCCCCGCCCTCGGCGGCCTTGTCGTGGGTCCCCTCATCCACTTCCTCGCCCGCGAGGCCAAGGGTCACGGGGTCCCGGAGGTCATGGAGGCCGTCGCCCTGAAGGGCGGCCGCATCCGGCCGCGGGTGGTGGCCGTCAAGTCGGTCGCCTCGGCCATCACCATCGGCTCGGGGGGCTCGGTCGGCCGCGAGGGGCCCATCGTCCAGATCGGGGCGGCCATCGGCTCGACTGTGGGACAGCTCTGCCGTCTTTCGGACAAGAGGGTGAGACTCCTGGTGGGCTGTGGCGCGGCCGCCGGCATCGCCGCCACGTTCAACGCTCCGGTGGCCGGGGTCATCTTCGCCCTCGAACTCATCCTCAACCAGTTCACCGCCACCGCTTTCTATTACCTGGTCATCGCCTCGGTGGCGGCCTCCGTGATAGGGCGGGCGGCCTTCGGCGACGCGCCGGCGTTCGTCGTGCCCCCCTACTCCATGGTGAACCCCTGGGAACTCTTTCTCTACGCCCTCCTGGGCGTCGCCGCCGCCCTTGTGGCCCGTCTCTTCATCACCGTCCTTTATACGGCGGAAGATGCGGCGGCCCGGGTACGGCGCGTGCCCGAATGGTCCAAGGCGGCCCTCGGGGGGCTTCTCGTCGGTTCCATCGCCGTCTTGTCGCCCCAGGTCCTCGGAGTCGGCTACGGAGCAATCGAGGCCGTGCTCCACGGGGCGATGCCGGTGGCCCTGGCCGCTGGACTGGTGCTGGCGAAGATGGCGGCCACGTCGGTCACCGTGGCCTCGGGGGGCTCCGGAGGCGTCTTCGCTCCCAGCCTCTTCATCGGGGCCATGCTCGGCGGGACGTTCGGTGAGCTGGTGCACGCCTTCTGGCCGCTCACGACGGCGGCCACCGGAGCCTACGCCCTGGTGGGCATGGGGGCGATGTTCGCCGGGGTCTCCCGCGCACCTATCACGGCCGTGTTGATCATGTTCGAACTGACGAGAGACTACCGCATCATCCTGCCCTTGATGATCGCCTGTGTCATCTCGACGGCAGTCTCCGGCCGTGTCGGCCGAGACACCATCTACACGGTCAAGCTGAGACGCCGCGGAGTGGACCTCAGGGCAGGCCGTGACGTGGGCGTCCTGGCCGGTCTGCGCGTGGCCGACGCCATGACCTCGCGTCTCGACACCGTGCGGACAGGGATGACCCTGCGGGACGTCGTGGCCCTCATGCAGAAGACCCGTCACAACGGCTTCCCGGTCGTCGACGGCGCCGGGCGGCTCGCCGGTGTCGTGACCCTCAGCGATGTCCGGAGGACGCCGATGCCCGGACGCCTGGAGACCAGGGTCGAGGATGTCATGTCCCCCGACCCGGTCACGGTCGTGCCGACCGATACCCTGGCAGAGGCCATGCTGAAGATGACCGACCGGGACCTCGGACGCCTGCCGGTGGTCTCGCCGGAGGACCCGAGACGCCCCGTCGGGATTGTAACACGGAGCGACGTCCTCCGGGCCTACAAGCGCGGCCTCCTGGAGCGCGACGAGGTCCGCGAGGCGTCCGACTAGCGGCCGGGTCCGACCAGCGGCCGCGCGCCGAAGGCATCTACAGGAGCCTCACCCCGTTGATCACCAGCTCGAAATCGCAGCCGAGGAAGCTCGCAGCCCGGCGGCACAGGACCATCCGCGTGAGGAAGATCTCGAAGTAGTCCATCACCG
>DPMO01000049.1 GCA_003541445.1 Clostridiales bacterium
CAGACAAAATGGGACTTGACCACCTCGGGGCGGGTGTACCCGTGTTCGTAGAGTCTCGCCTTGAGGAAGATGTGATGTAAGTTGAGGGTGCTCGACTTCCCGAGCAGATTGGCGGACAGCACCTGGCCGGTCCCCCAGTCCCGGGCCCCGCCGACCCGGGTGAGGAGGTAGAGCATGGGGTAGATACGGGCTCCCAGGCTTCAGGCGTCGAAGTCCTCGGGGCGGACCTCCAGGTTCACCCGCACGCGTCTAATCCTGCCATTGTTGCGTGTGAGCATTTGCCTGTTTTGACCTGGGAGCTTAGGCAGAGGCGCGGCCAGACAAGGAAGGAGAGGGCGGCGGCGCGGCTACACTATCCACCGGCCCCGCGGTTACACTAACCGCCGGACCCGCGCGCACCGCCCGGCACGGCCCGCGTGAGGTCCACAGCCGAACCCCAGCTTCCGAGGAGTCGGTCTCCCGTGTTCCGAGATAGGTCAGGTTTCCGGTCGAGATTGCGGCTCAGCCTCAGCGGCCGGGCCCGGGCCGCCTTCCTTCTGGCGGTCCTGGTCGTCACCGTCCTTGCCGGGGCCTCGTGGCTTGTCGTCCGGACCCGGAACGCCCCGGCGGCCAAGCCGGCCCCGGACCACGGCATCTTCCGCACCCTCACCGGTGCGGACGCCTTCGCCGCCGGGAGCTTCGACCGGGTCACGCTCGACGAGGACGGCGCCCTCGTTCTCGACCCGGACGCCGGGCTCCGCTCGGGCCACGACCGCGCGGGTCGGTACAACGGAGGGAGCTTCCTCTTCGGGACCTATGTCTCTCCCGTCTGGGAGACCGGCGTGCCCGTCGATTCCGTCGTCGCCTCCTGGAGCGCCGAGACCCCCGCCGGCACCTGGCTCGAGGTGGAGGCCCGGGCCCGGCAGGCCGACGGTTGGACCAAGTACTACAGCATGGGGGTCTGGGCGTCCGGCACCGAGGCGGTGAGGCGGCACAACAGCGGCCCGCAGGAGGACGCCGACGGCCTGGTGGACACCGACGACCTCAGGCTCAAGCGGGGAGCCTCGGCCGTCCAGCTCAGAGTCGCCCTCTTCACGACCGACCCCGCGCTCACGCCGCGACTGCGGCGGCTGTCGGTGACGGCCACGGGTGACGGCCCCGGCCGCGGCACGGCCTCGGCCTCACCCTACCGGCGCGCCTGGGGCAGGGACCTTCCCGTCCCGGAGAGGCGCCAGAACGACTTCCCGGGCGGGGGCGGGTGGTGCAGTCCCACCTCGGTCTCGATGATCATGGCCTATTGGGCCGCCAGGACCGGTAACGAGGCCTGGGACCGGCCCGTCCCGGAGGTGGCCGCCGGTGTGAGGGACCACGAGTACGGCGGCACGGGGAACTGGGTCTTCAACACCGCCTACGCCGCCGGTCTGGGCCTCGACGCCTACGTGACCCGCTTCGACTCCCTGACGGACCTCGAGTGGTGGATAGCGGCCGGCGTGCCCGTGGCCGTCAACATCGAGTTCGAGGAGGGCGGGCTCGACGGGGCGCCGATGCCCTCGAGCGACGGGCACATCATCGTCATCCGCGGGTTCGACCGCCGGGGAAACCCCATCGTCAACGACCCCGCGGCCCGGGCCGACCAGGGGGAGGAGGTCCGCATCGTCTACGACCGCGCCCAGCTCGAGCGGGCCTGGCAGGGACGGCCCCGTGGCACGACCTACATCATCCACCCCCCCGGCTACCCGACGCCGTAGGCGCAGGTGACGCCTCCCCGGGACCGGCCGTCAGACCCGTCGGGCCGGCCCTCCCCGGATGACCGCCCTGCTTTCCGGGCCCGGTCGGCGCGCCTGCCGGGCAGGGTCGCCCGACCAGGGCCGCCCGGGCAGGACCGGCCGGGCAGGAACAGTCTGGGTCTCCAGAGAAGGGCCGGCCGACGCGGCGGGGACCGGAAACCGGAACCGGGGTGTGGGACGTGGCGACACTCGAGCCTGTACATGGAGATAGGCGGAGACGGCGGGTGCCACCTTTTCACCTTCGACCCACCGGGCCTGCTGGCCTGGGGGCCGAGCCCGGAGGAGGCCCTGGCGGCCGCGCCGGCCGAGGCGGCCCGGTTGCGCAGGCTCCTCGCCGGCCACGGGCTTCTGGGCTTGCTGAAGGAGGTGTGGGCCGAAGGGGAGACCCCGGAGTTCAAGGTCGTGGAGACCGTGACCGGCCGGCACCGCGTCGCCAACGGGGGCACGAGGGCGACCTTCGCCAGGGACCTCGTCCCGGTGCGTGAGGACGAAGTCCCGGGCTTCCTGGAGGTGCTGGGCGCCCTGCGCACGACCTTGTGGTCTCTCAAGGACCGCATCCCGCCGGAAGCCTACTCGTTCCGCTCGCTTCCCCACCGCATGACCATCGGCGAACAGCTCAGGCACATCGCCGGCTGCGACAGATGGTATCTCACCCGCTTCTGGGACGACCTGCCGCGCCTGCCGCGTTCGCGTGACGTCTGGCACAAGCTGGAGCTCAACCGGGAGCTGGCCCTGTCAAGGCTGGGCGGCATGACCGCCGACGACCGGGCCCGCACCCGGAAGGTCGACCACCAGGTCTGGTCGGCCCGCAAGCT
>DPMO01000046.1 GCA_003541445.1 Clostridiales bacterium
GTTGGTGGCGCTGGGAATCCTCTCGGAGGGGGTGGACAGGTACAGAAGGAAGTATTATGCCGGGGAAATCCTTCGAATCGTGACTTCCCCCCCAATTTGAAAGTTAATCGTCTATCTTTCACATCGCTGTCCGAAAGTGAAACAAACTTCAATTCTCCGTTGTGTCTCCGTCGTGGTCTTCTGCTCCGGTTGTTGACTTCGATATTATAAATACGATCCGCGGGAGGTGCGAGACGTGGCCGCGGCGACGGGTCAAGACAACATAAAGAACGTGGCCGTCAACAAAAAGGCACGCCACGACTACCATATCGAGGAGACGTACGAGGCCGGCCTCGTCCTCCAGGGAACAGAGGTCAAGTCGCTGCGTGACCGTCACTGCAGCCTGCGGGACAGCTACGCCGAGATAAGGGACGGAGAGGTCTATCTCCTGAACAGCCACATCGCGGCCTACAGGCACGGCAACCGGTTCAACCACGACCCGACGCGGCCGCGGAAGCTGCTCCTGCACAAGGCGGAGATCCGGCGCCTTGCCTCCAAGGTCCGGGAGCGGGGCTACACTCTCGTGCCTTTGCGCGTCTACTTCAAGGGGCCCAGAGCGAAGGTGGAACTCGCCCTGGCCCGAGGGAAACGCCTCTACGACAAGAGACGGGACATCGCCGAGCGGGACGCCCGCCGGGCCGTGGAGCGCGAGCTGGCCTCCCGCACCGACCGGCGGCGCCGGTGACCGACCGGGAAGACTTCCGCGAGCGCCGGACTCGTGGTAGAATCATCAGGCCCGTGCCGGCTCTCGCTTTCGTCGGCCTTTGAAAAGCTTATAGGGGGCGAACCAGTTTCGACATGGGTCAGCGTGGACAACGGCTGCAGGTCGAGCTCCCGTGCCTCGTTAATCCACGGGAAATCAAAGAAACGCCAACGAGAGCTACGCTCTAGCCGCATAAGGCGGCTACGTCCTCCGGGTCTCTGCCCGCAGGACCCGGCCAGGGCGTCAAACATGCGGGCTCACCCTTCGGTCCGCCCGGAACCGAAGGGGACATCCACGGGCTAGCCTTCGTCGGCCTCGTTCCCGGGGGCCGGCGGAAGGTGAACATCCTCCCGGGGAATAAGCCTGTAGACGCCGCTGCCTGCGCACCTGTGGACGCCGGTGCAACTCCGGCCGCCTCCACCAGGAATCTCGACGCCTCCCCACCAAGGAGGCGTTTTCTGTTTCCGGTGCCGCGATTTGGTCCGGTCTTTAAAAAGGCTGGAAGAGGAGTAGTCCTCCGGCCTGCCGAAGTTGCGTTCCTACGTCCTGATGAAGAGCGCTGATGAAGATGAGGCCCGGGCGGCCGCTCCGGATGGTCGGTCCTACGGCCGGTTGCGGTGCCGCCGGTCCGGTGATTTCTATCTCTTGCGTGAGGAGGCGGGTCGGTTGCCCATTAGCAACAGCCGGGACAAGACCAAGGTCATCTCCGTCGGCGCGGCGGAGGGACAGGGACCAAGGGAGATACTCCAGCAGGTCTACCTCGCTCTGCAGGAGAAGGGCTACAACCCTGTGGCCCAGATCGCCGGTTACCTCCTCTGCGGGGACCCCGTTTACATAACGACCCACCGTGACGCCCGTGCCCTCATACGCCAGCTCAACCTCCAGGAGGTCATGGAGGAGCTGGTCCGCTACTACATAGAGGGAGAGTAAGCCTCTTGTGTCGTCCGGCCCGGAGGAAGGCCGTGCCTTTCGTCCGAGTTTTGCCAGGCCTCCGGAACCGCGGTTTTTCTGCAGGAATCTGTTAACTTGAGTCGAAAGCCCTGCAAAGCCGCTGTCCAGGACTCCCGTCCTTGCGACACGTCGTCACTGCGCCCACAGCACCCGGAGGTAGGCACCGTGCGTCACCTGGCCCTCGTCCTCATCGTGCTCCTCCTGGCCGCGGCCGGCGGCCCGCCCCTGCTTGCGGCACCGGGTGACATCTCCCTCGTCATCAACGGCGACCTTGTGGACACGGATGTCCCACCGGTCATCGTCAAGGGGCGCACGCTCGTCCCGGTCAGGGTCGTCTCGGAGGAGCTGGGCGCCTACGTGGGGTGGGACGACCGGACCCGGACGGTCACCGTTGTCTCCGGGGCGAGCCGCGTCGTCCTCGCCGTGGGGCAGACCACGGCCACGGTGGACGGGCGGCCCGTTACCCTGGACACCCCGCCCGAGATCATCTCCGGCCGCACCATGGTGCCCATAAGGTTCGTGTCCGAAGCGCTCGGGGCGACGGTCGAGTGGGACCCCGTTCTGAGGCGCGTCACGGTCACGTGTGCTTCCGCCGCCCCGGGCGTCAGGGGGCTCGCCTGGGAGGAGCTTCCCGGCACCGCGCGGTTCATCGTGGTGACCAGCGGTCCCGTCTCTTTCGAGACGACGAGCCTTCCGGCCACGGAGTCTTATCCGGACCGCATCCTCATCAGCGTCAAGGGCGCCCGGGTGGAAGTGCCCCCTACGATAACGGTGGGCGTGGGCGGTGTGACGCGGATCCGGACCTTCGAACAGGAGACCGGCGGACTGCACTGCGCCCAGGTGGTCCTGGACCTCACCCGCCCGGTCTCCGACTACCGGGTGTGGACGACCTGGGAGGGCGCCGGCCCCGCCGCCCGGGCGGAGCTGCCGGTCAGCCTTCTGGGCGGCCTGGAAGCGGTGGTGGTCGAGATTCCCCGACAAGCCCCGGCCGCATGTCGGATGCTGGGCCTGGAGTATGAGGATGGCTCCGGCCGGGTCGTGATCCACCTTGACGGGCCTGCCGACTACCAGGTCTGGGAGCTCAGCGACCCGTGGCGGGTGGTCATCGACTTCTCCGACACCATCCTCATCGGTCCGCAGGGCTCCCTGGCCCTCGACCACTCCGGCTTCACGAAGGTCAGGTACGCGCAGTTCCAGGTGGACCCGGACGTGACCCGCGTCGTGCTGGACGCCGAGGGGGTCCGACCCTACAGCGTGACCAGGAGCGGGAACGATGTCATCATCCACCTGGGGACGGCGGCCACCATCACCGGCCTGGCCTACGAAGCCGGCGGCCGGGCTACGGTCGAGGCCGACCGCCCGCTGAGGGCCAGCGTCCTCCGCCTGCGGGATCCCGACCGGGTCGCCGTCGTCATCCAGGGCGCGCTCCTGTCGGGCGCTCTGGCCGGAGGCGGGACGATAGACTACGAGGACGACCTGGTGCGCTCGCTGACCTACGAGCAGAGCCTCTCCGACCGGACCGTCACCCTCACCTTCACCCTGAACGACCCGGGCGCGACGGCTCAGGCGGCTCCGGTCCCCCAAGGGCTCTCGGTGGAGATCACGAGGACCCCCCTGGCCGGGAAGGTCATCGTCCTCGACCCGGGCCACGGCGGCTCAGACCCCGGGGTCGTCGCGCCCAACGGCGTCACAGAGGCGGAACTCGTCTTTGCCATCACCTCCAGACTGGCCGAGATGCTCCGGGCGGCCGGAGCGACGGTCCACCTCACCCGCTCCGCGGACGAGAACCCCGACAAGTACGAGCGCCCGGCCTTCGCCAACTCCGTCGGGGCCGACGCCTGCGTCTCTATCCATCTCAACGCCAACTACCGCTCGTCGGTCTCGGGTTCGGAGACCTACTACTGTGACACACACCCGGAGAGCCGGCGGCTGGCAGAGCTGGTTCTGGCACGTCTCGTGGCGCATCTGGGCCGCCCCGACGGCGGCGTCCGGTACCAGCCGAACTTCCCCGCCGTCCGTGAGCCCCTCATGCCGTCCTGCCTCGTCGAGGCCCTCTACATGAGCAACCCGACCGACCTGGCCCTCATCATGGACCCGGCGGTCAGGGAGAAGATCGCCCTCGCCGTCCACGAAGGCCTCTGGGAGTTCTTCCTGACGCCGTAGGGGCCCCGTGTGGACGTCCGGTCCGCTCGAGCCCCGCCCGGCCTCCCGGCGTTCTCCACCGGAGCTGCTGGAGCCACCCGGGCCCGGAGGCGATAGTAATGTAGGGCGAGACCCGGAAGAGGTGAACCGTTTGTCTCTCGTGTCCCTGACAAAGGACATCGCCCCGGGCGACCGCCCGACAGTGGGTCTTTTCGACTCCGGCATCGGAGGCTTCGGCACCCTCCGGGCCATGCTCCGGGTGAGGACCCCTCCCTGGGGCCGGATACTCTACCTCGCCGACCTCAGGAACTTCCCCTACGGTCCCCGCCCGGCCGACGAGGTCAGGCGGCTGGCGCTGGCCGGGGTGGAGCTCCTGGCGGAGTTGGGGGCGGACCTGGTGGCGGTGGCCTGCAACACCGCCTCGGCCTCAGGCGTCAGGGCGGGACAGGTCGAGGCGCCCGTTCCCATCCACGACATCATCCGTCCAGGGGCCCGTCACGCCGCATACGTCGCCCGCTCGACCGGGGCCACGAGGGTCCTCGTGCTGGGAACCGAAGGGACCGTCAGGAGCGGAGCGTGGGAGGACGCTCTGCGTGAGGCAGGCTACGGCCACGAGGTGGCCGGTTGGGCCTGCCCGTTCCTGGCTAACATGATAGAGCAGGGCCGGAACGGCCCCGTGACCCGGCGGGCGGTCCTCGAGGCGACCCGCGGTCTGGCCGCGGTGGGCGGCGGCCCAGCCGTGGGAAGAGTGTCCGGTGCGGGGAGCGCCCCGGGTGCCGGCGCCGCCGCGGGTTCGGAGAGGCCGCCGGACGTCGTCATCCTCGGCTGCACGCACTACTCGCTCATCGCGCCCGTCGTGGAGGAAGTCCTGGCAACGACGGTTCTGGGCCGGCCGGTCCGGCTGGTCGACCCGTCCGAGGCGCTTGCCCGCGACCTCGAGGCCGGACTGGGCCGGACGCGGGCCGGCGGGGAAGGCGCCGGAGGCCTCACCGGCGAACAAGCCGTCGAGGTGGTCTTTCTGACCACGGGCCGGAAGGAGCACCTCGAAGGCCGGGCCCGCGCGCTGCTTCCCGGCGCCGCCGGCGGGGCGGCCCACCGGCTGGTCCTGGACCGGGTCCTAGAGGTGACCCTGCCGAAAGGCCCGTCCGGTCCGTGACGGCGGCCCCCGGGGTCGGGGTGCCGCGGCATTCGCAGGGGGTGGCGAGTTGAGGATAGACGGCCGGGAACCTTCCGACCTCCGCCCGGTGACCATCACCCGAGGCTACACCCGGTACGCGGAAGGTTCCGTCCTCATCGAGGTCGGGGACACATGGGTCCTGACGACGGCGACGGTCGAGGACAGGGTCCCTCCCTTCCTCAAGGGCTCCGGGCGGGGGTGGGTGACGGCCGAGTACGCCATGCTGCCGCGGGCGACCCCGGAGCGCCGTCCCCGCGACATCAGCACGGGCCGCTCTTCCGGCCGGGCCCTCGAGATCCAGCGCCTCATCGGACGCACCCTGAGGGGGGTCGTGGACCTCGACGCGCTCGGCGAGCGGACCATCGTCCTCGACTGCGACGTCATCCAGGCCGACGGCGGGACACGGACGGCTTCCGTGACGGGGGCCTTCGTCGCCCTCTTCGACGCGTGCCTGAAGCTCAAGGAGGCGGGGCAGATCAGCTCCTGGCCCCTCATGGACTTCGTCGCCGGCGTCTCGGTCGGCATCGTCCGGGGCCGGCCGGTCTTGGACCTCTGCTTCGCCGAGGACAGCGAGGCCGGCGTCGACCTCAACGTCTTCATGACCGGCGGCGGCCGGATCGTCGAGATACAGGGGACGGCGGAGCGGGGGAGCTTCACCGAGAGCGAACTCGTCCGGATGGTCGAGCTCGCCCGCGAGGGCTGTGCCAGACTCGTCGCCGTCCAGCGTGAGGTCCTGGGGCCCGAAGCCGGGCTCATCAACTCTCAAGGGCCGGACTCAGGCCGCGGGTAGGGTCGGACTCGTGGACGGCACAGGGAGCGCCTCCCCGCAATTCCTCCTGCTGGCCACGACGAACCCGGGCAAGGTCCGGGAGGCCGGGCCCCTCCTGGCGCCGGCGACCTCGCGCCTCGGCCTCACCGTACGTGTCCTCCAGCCGGGCGACGCCGAGGGGCTCAGCGAGGACCGGGAGACCTTCGCCGGGAACGCCGTGACCAAGGCCCTCTGGGCGGCCCGGCGTTTCGGCCTCCCCAGCCTCGGCGAGGACTCCGGGCTGGAGGTCGACGCCCTGTCAGGAGCGCCCGGGGTCCGGTCGGCCCGCTTCAGCGGCGGGGGCACGGAGGAGAACATCCGCCTTCTGCTCGAGAGGCTCGCAGGGGTCCCCGATGCCCGGCGGACGGCCCGGTTCCGCGCCGCCGCGGCCCTCAAGGCCCCTGGCGGCCCCCTCTTCATCTCCGAGGGGCTCACCGAAGGGGTCATCCTCACCGAACCCCGGGGGGACGGGGGGTTCGGCTACGACCCGGTCTTCCTGTCGGCGGACCTGGGCCGGTCCTTCGCTGAGGTCTCTCGCGAGGAGAAGAGCCGTGTGAGCCACCGGGCGAGGGCTCTGCGGGCTCTCAGAGGATACCTTTTCGAGGTGTTCGGGGACCGGGACTTCACCGCGGGTGGGTCCGACGGCGGGCTGGTGCCGGGCCACGCTCGGTGTCTGGCCGACCTGTCCGAGGCCGGCGTCTCCGGGGGCCTCCTTTCCCATCTCGTGGCCGTCGGGAGGGTCGCGCGCGAGGCGGCCCTGCTCCTTGCTGAGAACGGGCAGGACGTGGACCCCGCGGCGGCCGCGGCGGCGGGCCTCCTCCACGATGTCGGGAAGAGCGCCGGCGTCGGTCGGGAGCTTCCGGGTCGGGCCGGAGGTCCGCCGCCGGGCGTCTGCGCCCACGCCTGGGTGTCCGCGGAGTGGCTCCGCCGGCGGGGCTACGCCCGGAAGGTCACGCGGCCGGTCATGGTCCACGGGCTCGATTCGCTCTCGAGCGACCGGTTCTACCCGGCGACCTGGGAGGAGAAGGTCGTCGTTCTTTCGGACAAGCTTGTTGAAGACCGCTTCGTCGGTCTGTCGAAAAGAATCGACGGCCTGAGACGCCGCCATCCGGAGGCGGCGGACGTCATCGAGCGTTCGGAGCCGTACCTCCGGCGCATCGAGGCCGAGGTCGCCCGCGCGTGCGGTGTCACAGCCGAGGAACTCGGGCGCCACCTGGCCTCGGTCCTGGCGGTCGAGGTCCTCCCGGCCGGTGCGGGGGCCCGGGAGGCGGAGGCCGCCGGCGTTGACCGGTCCGCGCGGGCGCTTTATACTGGGCTCGCCGGGCCTCGGCTCGACGTGCCCGGCGACACTCCAGACACATGAGGGCGGGGCGTAGCGCAGTTTGGCAGCGCGCCTGCTTTGGGAGCAGGAGGTCCCGGGTTCAAATCCCGGCGCCCCGACCATGTTTGATTTCTGTTTCGAGGCTCCGAGACGGCCCGCCTGGTCGCGTCGGACCTCGGCCGTCTGTTCTTTGACGCTGATTTCCGGCGCGTGCTATACTATATTCTGCGCTTCGAGGCCGACATCGACGTGGTTTCGCGGCCTCGGTGTCCGCGTGGAGAAGAGTCTTCTGGAGACACACGGACCTGCGGGCGGGTGTAGCCTAATGGTAGGGCGGGAGCCTTCCAAGCTCCTAGCGTGGGTTCGATTCCCATCACCCGCTCCATGTTTTTTGAGGTTTCGAGGGTGCGCCTGTAGCTCAGTGGA
>DPMO01000035.1 GCA_003541445.1 Clostridiales bacterium
GTCCCTCCGGTGCGAGGAGCTCTTCTGGCAGGAGTTGCCTTGCGCTTAGGGTGTACCGGAGACCGCACGGGTATTCAGGAGAGACCCCTCCTCCCGAGCCTCGCGGCCGGGGAGGAGGGGTCTTCCCGCGGACGCACCAGGGTCAGCGGGTGGGGTTGTAGGGTTCCGGCGCCGTGGGGAGCCCGAAGGACCCGGTCGGGTTCCACTCGACGTACAGCTCGCAGCCCTCCTCGCTCATGTGCATCAGGAAGACCAGAGCGTACCCCTCGCCGGTGTGGTCCCGCACTGCGTACCACTGCCCGGGCACGGCCGGAGCCCACATGGTGTAGAGTTCAGGGTCCTCGGGCAGGTAGCCGCCAGGCAGGAGCCCCTCGAGGCTCTCAAGGGGATAGATGCCCCCGCCCGCCTGGTAGTTGGCCACGAGGGCGGCGCCTCCGGAGCCGACCGGCTCCCCGGTGGCGGTGTACATGATGTCGTACCCGTAATCGGTGTCGAACTCGAACCAGTAGAACTGGTCCAACGGGACGACTTTCACCGGCTCCTCCCCGAGGGCCGACGCGAAGTCCGTGGCCATCTCCGGCGGAAGCATGATGAACCCGGTGTGGACCCTCTGGCTGACCGCATAGCCGATGGGCTCGTGCTCCTCGTCGGTGAGGACGAAGATGATGTTCTCACCGGGGTCGGCTTCACCGGCGTCGAACTCGAACCGGTAGGGCTGGCACTTGACCATCGGGGTCTCGCTGTACCAGCCGATGCCGGCCGTGCCGGTCTCCGACGTCCAGCCTTCGGGCGCGCCGACCGGTTCGAGAGTGACACCCTCCGGCCACTCCTGGTGGCCGTAGTAGATCTCGATGTCGTGGACGCCCTCAGGGCCGAGCGTGGTCAGGTGGACCTTCATCTTCACCCGACCGTCCGGGCTGACCTTGAAGACGGAGCTGACCCCGGTGATGAGGTCCGGCAGCTCGGGCGTGGTCTCCAGACGACCGGGTTCCTCGCCCTCTCCGGGCGGTTCCTCCGGTGGCGGCTGTGGCGGCTGCCACGGCGGCCCTCCGCCCGGAGGCGGCTTCGGCGGCTTGGGCGGAAGAGGCTGCTGGATGGCCTTGAGCCAGAGCATCCAGGCGAGGACGTCCTCCACGTCCAGAGCCTGCAGCCACAGACCCTCGGCCCTGAGGGCCTGGGCGAGGTCTTGCAGGGCGGCGATGATGCGGTCCTTCTTCGCCTGAAGGACTCCGAGCGGATGGCCGACCTGCTGCTCGAACATCAGGTCCGCGAGCTTGTCGAGGATCTCGGCGATCTTGTCGCCGCAGTCCCGGGGGATGTTGAAGTTCAGCCTGAGCGTCTCCCGGAGCAGGAAGAAGTTGAAGCGCTTTACCTCCTCCTCGGCCACGAAGGCCATCTTCCTCCAGAAGCCGTCGAAGATGCGGGCGACGTCGGCCGGGTCGAGGCCGAGCTCCACCGCCAGACGGGCCGCCTCGTAGAGGAGGACGAGAATCCTCTCCTTCTTCCTGATGAGCACCTTGACCGGGTCGTCGGCCTGCTCTTCGGCGATGAGGTCCTGGATGAGCGGGATTATCTGGGCCAGGACTGCGGCCACTTGCTGTTTGGCCGGGTCGCCGCTCTTCATCCACTCGTCGACGAGCTCCTCGAGCTCGGAGAGGACCAGGACCTTCTGCTCCTCGGGACCGTAGTCCTCGGTCTCGCCGAAGACGAACTGCCCCTTACCGACCCACCCCTCCGGGACCGGCTCACCCTTGGTGAGGGTCATCCGGTACCAGCAGGCGTAGGGGTCCGTCGGGGCGAGGAAGGGCGGTGACATCAGAGTCCACGTCGTCACCCCCGCGGGCCACTCGTTCGGGTTGATGCCCATGTTCCGGACGACCCACTCGTCCTCATCCCAGACCATGTCCTGGTCGAGGTCGACGAGGAGGTTGAAGTAGAGGAGCCGGTCTTCCTCGTACCCGTAGAGGGACGGGTCGCGGTCGGCCACGCTCACCTCGAACTCGACCCGGTAGGTGGGCGGCGTGGTGCCCGTGGAGATGAAGCGGACGAAGCCGTCGTCGAAGAAGTCGGAGTTCATCTGCCGCGAGTCTATCTCCCCGTCGGCCCGCTCCCCGAGCCAGACCTGCCTGTAGTCCTGGTGCCGGGCCCCGTCGCTCAGCAAGGTCGACGGGAAGCGGAAGTACGGCGGCCACTCCGGGGCGTCCCCGAAATCGAGCAGGGGCTTCTGGAGCCTGACCCGGCTGACGACCGTGGCCGCCTCGGCCTTCGACATGCTGTCGAGAGGTCTGAGGGTCCCCTCAGGGTCACCGATGAAGAGCCCGCTGAGGTAGGCCTGGGCCATGTAGGGGATGGCCCACGGGGAGATGTCGGCCGCGTCGGTCCACGCCGCCATACAGATGGCCTGCGCCTCGGTCGAAGGTCTCGCCATCGCCTGGGGCTCGAGCCCCATGGCACGGATGAGCACCGTCGCCGCCTGCTCGCGGGTGAGCACGTCGTCCACGCCGAAAGTCCCGCCGCTGCCGACCATGATGCCGCGGAGATAGACGGCGTTGGCGTAGGGGAAGTACCGGTGGCCGGCCGGAACGTCGGAAAGGAACTCCTCCAGACCGACGTAGGGCTGCACGTTCCAGCCCAGCACGAGGTACTTGGCGAACCGGCCGCGCTCGATGGCCGCATTGGGATAGAACAGCGGCGGCGGCTGGTCGAGAGCCCCGGCCTCGTAGAGGGCCTCGATCACATCTCTGGCCCAGTGGCCGACGAGGTCGGTGTAGTCCCCGAAGCCTGCCGCGCGGGCCGGAGCGGGGAGAGCCGTGAAGGTGACGAAGAAGATGACCGTGACCGCCAACACTCTCCTGCAACGCATACTCTTCCCTCCCTTCTCGTGGTCTTCTTCGTACGGCTGTCCTCACCGTACCCCCTTGAGAGTATCGGCCAGGCCCTCCAACATTCGGAGGTCCAGAGGGCCAGCAGCCTGATCTCTCAGCCATACTATACCGAATTGTCTGAACCCTCAACGGCCGGAACCCACGCCCGGGGAAGACTCGCGGAAGCCGGCCCGAGGGGGCGCGCGGTGAGACGAGGACTTCCTACTGGCGGTACCTGTTCGTGATGGGCAGGCGGCGGTCGCGCCCGAAGGCCCGCGGGGTCACCTTTATGCCGGGGGGGCTCTGGCGCCTCTTGTACTCGCTCCGCTCGACCATGGCCGCCACGCGGCGGACGACGTCCTCGGGGAAGCCCATGGCCACTATCTCCTCTACGCTCCTGTCCTCCTCGACGTAGGCCTGGAGGATGGGGTCGAGGAGCGGGTACGGGGGCAGGGTGTCCGTGTCCTTCTGGCCGGGCCGGAGCTCGGCCGACGGCTCCTTGGTGAGGACCGTCTCCGGGATGACGGGAGAGCGCCGGTTCCGGTACTCGGCCAGCCGGTAGACCATCGTCTTGGGGACGTCCTTGATGGGGGAGAGCGCCCCGGTCGTGTCGGCCCCGTAGAGGGTGGCGTAACCTGTCGCCACCTCGCTCTTGTTCCCGGCGGTCAGGGCCAGGAAGTGGAACTTGTTGCAGAAGGCCATGAGGATGTTGCCTCTGATACGGGCCTGGATGTTCTCCTCGGCCACCCCCGGTTCCGCAGGCCCGGCGCTCCGCGCGGCTCCGGCCGCCTCCGGCTCCGTAGGCCCGGCGCCCCGCGCGGCCCCCGCCGCCTC
>DPMO01000110.1 GCA_003541445.1 Clostridiales bacterium
GTCGCCGACCGCCTGGCCGAGCTCTTCGCCCTTCCGCCACGGGTGTTCCCCTTGGTAGGGCTTGTCCTGGGTTTCCCGGACGAGAGCCCGCCGCCGCGGCCGCGGATTCCCACCCGCTTCTGCCTCTTCCGCGACACCTATCACGACCTCACCGACGAAGAGGTGGCCGAGGCCATGGAGGTCATGGACGCCGGACTGCTTCGCGAGGGCTACTACGCCCGCCTGAACGCCAGGATACCGCTCCCGGACGGGCGGGAGGACCCGGTCGGTTACGAGGACTACGGCTGGAGCGAACACGTGTCGCGGAAGTACGGGGAGTACGGGCGGCAGATGACCTCGGGACTGCTGGAGAGACTCCGCCGCCAGGGTATCCACATCGCTTCAGACGAGTCCCCTTGAGAGTCCGTTCGTGACGGCGGCCGACGAGCCGCGTCGCGTGCATCCGTCAGGGCCAAGGTTCACAGCTTCCTCCGCGGCCCTGCGCCGTCGGGTCCGGGCCGCTGGTCCTCAGGGCTCGGCGACCATCACCAGGGCCTCTCCCTCCAGCACTGTCTCCCCCCGGTCGTTGGTGCACACGGTGCGGAGCCGGACCCTCCTCTTCTCGGCCACCACCTCGACCACCTCGGCGGTAGCTATGACCGTGTCGCCGATGAACACGGGGCGGGTGAAGCGGAGCTCCTGGCTGAGATAGATGCTCCCGGGTCCCGGAAGCTTCGTCCCGAGCACGGTCGAGATGAGGCCCGCAGTGAGCAGGCCGTGGGCCACTCTCCGCCTGAACAGGCCCCTGGCCGCCGCCCGCTCGTCGACGTGGACGGGGTTGAAGTCCCCGGTCAGGCCGGCGTAGAGGACCACGTCAGTTTCGGTGATGGTCTTGCTGAACGAGGCCCGCTCACCCACCGCCGGGAGCCGCCCGGGCCCGCTCGACCGGTGGGCGCTACCGGCCTCCGCCTCCCGAGGGCGGTCGTGCGTCGCGGCGGCTTCGGGGCAGCCGTGGCCCTCCGTCGCAGCCGTCTTTCCCCTCACGACACCGCCTCCCTCCTGGAGAACATCTCCCGGAGAGCCTTCTTGTCTATCTTCCCGGCCGGGGTCTGCGGCAGGGCCTCGAGGAAGTGAATCCTCTTGGGCACCTTGTAGCCGGCCAGTTCAGAACGGCACCAGCGCCGGAGCTCCTCCTCGCCGACCCGGGCCCCGGGCCGCAGGACTACCGCGGCCGTGACCGCCTCACCCCACTTGGGGTCGGCCACGCCGAAGACGGCCGAGGCGGCCACATCGGGGTGGCTGTGCAGGACCGTCTCCACCTCGAGCGGGTAGACGTTCTCCCCGCCGCTGATGATGATCTGCTTCTTCCGGTCGACGATGTAGTAGAAGCCTTCCTCGTCGCGGCGGGCCAGGTCACCCGTCCGGAGCCAGCCGTCCTCACCCAGGACCTCGGCCGTGGCCTCGGGTCTCCGCCAGTAGCCGCTGAAGACGTGCGGGCCCCGCACGAGGAGTTCGCCGACCTCTCCGGGGCCCACGTCGGCCCCGGCATCGTCGACAATCCGGGTCTCCACGTAGAGCAGCGGGCGCCCGACGCTGCCGGGCTTGCGGCGGACGTCCGCCCCGTGGAGGGCGAAGGTGTTCGGGCCAGCCTCGGTGAGGCCGTAGCCCTGCTTGAACTCGAAGCCCCGCTTCCAGTAGGTCTCGTAGAGAGGCAGCGGGCACGGGGCGCCGCCCGAGATGAAGAACCGGACCGAACCCAGCTCGGCCCGGCCGAACTCCGGGAGGTCGGCCATCGCCTGGAACATGGTCGGGACCATGAAGACCACCGTCAGCCGGTGGCGCTCGATGAGCTCGAGGGCCCGGCCCGGGTCGAACCGGCGGGTGAGGACCACCGTGGCCCCCTGGTAGAGGAGAGGCAGGGTGAAGACGTTCCACCCCCCGGTGTGGAAGAAGGGCGTGAAGACGGGAGCACGGTCGTCGGGCCTGAGGCACCAGGAGATGATGGTGTTCACGGCGTTGGCCGTGATGGACCGGTGGGAGAGCACGGCCCCCTTGGGTGTGCCGGTCGTCCCGCCCGTGTAGAGAAGGGCCCAGGGGTCCTCAAGGTCCACCGGCCAGTGCCGCCGCCCCAGGGTGCCGGGCCCTGGAACGCGGGCACCGGACTCTGCAGCGTGCGCGCCGCCGGCTCCCGGGCCACCCGAGCCGCCAGCCGGCGCCCGCCCTTCCACCGCCGGCTCGAGGTCTGCCGCGGGCCTCCAACGGACCTCGCCACTGCGGCCAGCAGGCCCGCACCCCTTTCGACTCTCCTCCCGGAGACTCTCGACCACCGCGCTGAACTTCTCCTCGTAGAAGGCCACCGCCGGTTCGGCGTCACCCACGATGACGGCCAGCTCCCTGGCTGTGAGCCGGTAGTTCAGGGGCACGAAGATCGCTCCGAGGGCGCCGCAGGCGAAGAGCAGGTCGAGGTGTTCGATGCGGTTCTCGGCCAGGAAGGCCACCCGGTCGCCCCGCCCTATGCCGAAGCTCTCCTTCAGGAAGGCGGCCGCGGCCGCTGCACGCCGCTCGAGCTTACGGTACGTGTAGTCGACCTCCCGGTCGGCGTCGATGACGGCCACAGCCTCGGGCCTCAGTTCGGCCCAATG
>DPMO01000171.1 GCA_003541445.1 Clostridiales bacterium
GGCCCTGCGCGAGGGAGATATCTGACCAATTCCATGCAGACCCGGCAGGAACTAGGATGCCGATGAAGAATTACCTCAATGGATGCGGAGAAGTGCCAGTCGCAAGCCGGAGGCAGGCACCATGCTCGCGTGGCTCGTGCGGCTGACGCTCAGCGGGGTTCTCGGGCTTGCGGCCGTGTCGAAGCTCACGGACCTCTCAAGCTTCCGAGAGGTCTTGCGTGGTTACGAGATCGTTCCCGGACTCCTGGTCGAACCCCTGGCAATCGCCATCCCCTGTGCGGAGCTCGCGCTGGCGCTCGGTCTGGCCCTGGGGCTCTACAGCAGGTTCCTCCCCAGGGTCGCCCTCGCACTGCTCACGGTCTTCACCGTTGCCGTCCTGTACCGTCTCGTTGCGGGCAATCCCGGCCCGTGCGGCTGCTTCGGGCCGGGCGAGGCGGTGACCTGGAGGACGGTGCTCCGCAATCTAGGCTTCTTGTGTCTGGCCGAGGCACTCATCCACCTGGACGCCCCCGGTCCGCTGAGCGGGCGGAGGCTCGAGGCGGCGCTCATGGCCGCCGTCCTTGCCGTCTCTGCCGGAGCCGGTGGTGTGGCAGCCGCTTGGGCCGAAGCCCCCTACCCCGTCGTCGCGGCCGGTCCGGCCATGGCCGACCCTGTCCCCGCTGGAAGTGCCGACGAGGCCATAGGTGTCTTGGATGTGGTCGACATGTCAGGCCGGCGGACCGCGGTCGAGTTCTGCGGAGACGGGCCCCGTCCCGTTCTCGTCGTGGACGTCTCCTGCCCGCTCTGTGGGGACGTTGCCGTGTGGCTGGAGCGGAACCTGGAGCGCCTGCCTGGAGTGGACGAGCTCATCGTGGTGGTGACCCGCCTGCCGAGCCAGGGTGACCCTCCCAGTCCGTCCCGCCGTGAGGCGGAACTCCGTCCCGTCACCTTTGCGCATGCCCGGGACGTCGTCACGGGCTGGGGACTGAGGGCTCCGGCGTACTTGGACCCCGAAGGCGGTCTGGCATCCCGTCTTCACATCGTAGGCACCCCTGCGCTGCTGCTTGTTCAGGACGGAGGGACTGTGATCGTCGCTCTCAGGCTGGCTGTGGTGAGAGGAGTCCACTGTCCCGACCTCATCGACACCATAGCCGGCCGCATGGGAGTGAGCCTTGAGGAGGAAGACAAGCAATCGCGGCCTGCCCGCGTCGAGCGGACACCTCGGGAACCTGGAAGGGAGGCTAGCCCATGAGGTCAAAGCCGGCGACCAGAGTGCTCCTCGTCCTGGCCTGCCTGTGCCTCTTGACGAGCACGGTCTAGGCCATACCTTCAGAGTGTTGGTACACAGGAGAGATTGACTACGAGTACGTCGCTCTTTGCAACTTCTGCTACGTGTACTACGGCAACGCTGCTGACCCGGACGCAAGGGCACGTCATGTCTACTACGAGTAAGAATGCCCGAGCGGGACGAAGGACTGGGAGTACCAGTACACGCAGATCCTTGGCTGCTACTACCAGCTGCACTGCGATCACATCTGACGAGGGACCCACAGAGTCATGTCGGCGGGCGGGCCGCGTGACAGGGAGTGCGGAAGCGAGGTGCCGGTATGAGGAGGACGCGCGCCGGGCTCCTGCTGGGGGCGGTGGTGATGAGCGTGTTGTGTGTCGCCTACGGGGCGCTTGCCCTGCGCGCCCAGCGGGCTCTGGAGGGGGGCCTCACGGCGGAGATTGCCACTTTAGCCCGGGACCTCTTCACGGTGCTGGCCCTTCCGCCCGGCTACGAGAGGCTGGGCCCGCAGGGTCTCACCGCGGCCCAGATGGCCGAGCTCAGGAGCCGGCTTGAGGGCGTGGCCGAGCTTGGCGTCGTCAGCATTTTCCGAGAGTCCGCTCCAGCGACGGCGATACAGCCCGATGGAGAAGAGGTTCTCGTAAAGCCGCTTGTGCCCTACCTGGCCGTCAGCGCGAACTATTTCGAGCTGGTGGGTCTGGAGCCTGTGGAGGGGCGGCTGTTCACCGCCGAGGAGGAGGCGGCGGGGGCCAGGGTGTGCGTCGTGGGAGCCGAGCGGCCCGAGCGGGTGGGAAACGAGCACTCCGACCCGGAGGGAGGCATGAGTACCCCATATCTCGTCGTGGGCCGGCTGCCTCCCATCGAGGGCGACCCGTATCCGTTCCCCAGGATTTGGCGCGGCATGAGCTGGTCGCCCGAACATCTCAGAATCATGCCCACACCGGTGTACGTGGGCAACCGCGTCGTCTACACTCCGATCACGGCGCGGGCGCCGTTGCCGATACCGCCGCAGTTCGACCATCCGACCTGGCTCGTGCCCCTGGTCGCTCCCGAGGCGGGGCAGTCGGAGAGGGCCAGGGACATCGTGCGGGAGTACATGCTGGAGGTCTGGCCGGGGGCGGTCCTGGACTTCGGGGTGAGGGGGTGGCTGGCCATCGCCCTGCAGCATTCGGCCTTCCGGGTCCGGGCCTACAGCGACACGGCCTTCAGTCTGATGCTTGCGCTGTGCGTGGTGGGGACGGCGGGGTTCATGGGTCTGGCGATGGCCCGTCGCCGCCGGGAGACGGCCGTCGAGAGGGCCCTGGGCAAACCGCGGCTGGTGGTCGTCCTCGAGGCGGCCGTGCTGGGAGCCGGGCTGGCCCTGCTCGGGACCTTGCTGGGAGCGGTGGTGAGCGGCCTGCTCCTCGGGGACTACCTTCTCGAGCGGCTGGCGGCCGGCACGGTGATGCCGCTCCTCAGGCGGCTGGCCTGGATCGCCGGGTTGACGGTGGCGGCGGGCAGCCTGGCGGGGGCCGGGGCGGCCTTCTGGGCCACGGACGCGCCGCCGGTGCAGGGTCTGCGGCAGGCGGGTGTCGTGCCCGCCCGCCGGGCCGTGGACTTCCGCCTGCCGCTGGCGGTCCTCGCGGTGGGACTGGCCGCGGCCACGCTGGTCTGTCTTCTGGTCTCCAGCCGCTCGTGCGTGGCCGCCCTGTCCGGCTACCTTCAGAGCGTGGGGGAGCGGGTCATCCTGGTGGAGCAGGACCTCTTCGAGGCCGAGGGGCCGTTGCGGATGGAGGACCTCCTGAACTCGGACCACGCGGCGGTCCTGCGCGAGGGCCTGCCCGGGTGGACGGTGGTGACGGTCAGCGTGACGAGTACGAGGGTCACCCGTCCGGACGGGACCCTGCAGGCGGTGACGGCCTACGGGGTCGACCGCCCCTGGCCGGAGGAGGCCGGCTACAGGCTGGCGGGCGGAGGAGAGATGACCTTCGTCGAGGACCGGGGCCGTCCGGTGGTCTACCTTGGCTGCCGGCTGGCGGAGACGCTCTTCGGGGAGGAGCCGGCCGTGGGTCGGGAGCTGACCCTACCGGGCGGCGTCACGGCCGTGGTGGGGGGCGTGCTGGAGCCGCGTCCCAGGGGTGTGCCCGACCGTCTGGGCGACCGCGACGAGTGCCTCTTCGCCGCCCGCGAGGTCCTGGCCCGGGCGAGCACCCTCACCCCGCCGGCGACGACGACCGAGATCTGGGTCTACCTGCCCCCCGGAGTGGACAAGGAGGAGGGGGAGGCCCGGGTGAGGGCCGTCGTGGAGGCGATGGACGGCGGGCGTCTGGGCCTGTCGGCCGAGGCCCTGGTGTCGCAGGTCTCCCGTCTGAGCCGGCTGGAGAAGGACATGGCCGGCCAGCAGGTGTTCCTGGCGGCCATGGCCCTGGGGGCCGCGGCCTGGCTGGTGGGCCTGGTGATGCTGGCCCGCCTGGCCGACCGGTGGCGGGAGGTGGGCCTCCGCCGGGCGGTGGGCGCCCCGCCGCGGCTCGTGGCCCTGTCCATCACCGGAGAGGGCGTCCTCGTCTGCGTGGGCGGCGGTGTCCTCGGTGCGGCTCTGGGGCTGCTTCTGGCCAATGCCTACTGCCAGAGCCTTGGCTGGCCGATGGTCTCGGTGGTCCGCGCCCCGGCCGAGGTCCTGGCGGCCGTGGTCCTGCTGGGCCTTTTCGTCTCCCTTCCTACGGTCCGCCAGGCCCTCGGGACGAGCCCCATGCGGGCCCTGCGCGAGGGAGATATCTAACATGGAGGGATGGCTGTGGCGCGAAGTCTGGAAGCGCTCGCCGGGAAGCGTCAAACCGGCGGGAACATCGTCGAGACTAGGGGCCTGAGCAGGTGCTACCGCCGCGGCCCGCACGAGGTGTGGGCCCTGCGCGACTGCGACCTGACCGTCCGGCACGGGGAGTTCGTCAGCATCACCGGTCCGTCCGGTTCGGGCAAGTCCACCCTCCTGCACCTGCTGGGCTGTCTCGACCACCCCACGAAGGGCACGTACCTGCTCCAGGGGGTGAACGTGGCCGAACTGTCCGAGAGCCGCCTGGCCCTCATCCGCAACCACGTCATCGGGGTGGTCTTCCAGGCCTACAACCTCCTGCCCACCCTACGGGCCTGGCAGAACGTCGCCCTGCCTCTGGCCTACCGCGGGGTCGGGCGCCGTGAGCGGCGGCGTCGGGCTCTGGCCGCCCTGGAGAAGGTCGGGCTCGCCGACAGGGCCGAACACTACCCCTTCGAGCTCAGCGGGGGTGAGGAGCAGCGGGTGGCCATCGCCCGGGCCATCGTCACCGAGCCCAAGCTGCTCCTGGCCGACGAGCCGACCGGGAACCTCGACAGCCGGGCGGAAGAGAGGTTCATGGACATAATCACGGACCTGCACCGCGAGGGCCGGACCATCATCATGGTCACCCACAACGCGAGTCTCGCCAGGCGGGCCGACCGGGTCCTCGCCATGCGGGACGGACGCCTCGACGCGTCCGCGGGAGCGGCCTGAGAGGGAGTGTCAGTCGATCCAGAGGTCGAGGAGCCCCGGGAAGGCCGGCTGGGGCTCCCCGAGGGCCTCTTCGGCTATCTCCTCACAGATGTCGAGCCCTGCCGTGCCATTGGTCATGATGACCACGCCCGTCCTCCTGCCCTGTGAGGCGGCGGCGTAGGCCCGGAAGCCGCCCATCCAGCCCCACTGCCAGAACCAGTCCCCGCCGCCGTCCTCAGCGTGGGCGAGACCGATTCCCAGGCCCCACGAGACCCTGTCGCTGACCTTGGCGTGGGGGGTGAGCATGAGGTCCACGTAGGCCCGGCTGAGGCGGTGCCCGTCGCCGCTCCCGGCATCCATCAGCTCGATGAGGAAGAGGGCGTAATCGGTGGGGGTGGTGTAGACCCCGTAAGCCCCGTTGGCCCGGGTCGGCCGGTAGAGGGGGAGGGGCCTGTCCCCGTCGTGCCCGCGGGCGGCCAAAGTCTCGTAGGCCGGGGTCCAGACCAGGCTGGTCTCCCGCATCCCCAGGGGCCGGAAGACGCTCTCGGCCATGTGGTCGGCCAGCGGCCTGCCGGTCACATGCTCCAGGACGTGCTGGAGATAGCGGAAGGCGTCGTTGGAGTAGAGGAACCCGGTCCCCGGGGTCCTGATGATGTGTCCGCGGCCGGCCTCGAGCGAGGTGAAGCCGCTCGTGTGGGAGAGGACCATCCGGAGGGTGATGTCACGCACGCGGGGGTCGTCCAGGTACGGCTCCGGGAGATAGTCGTCGAGGGGCCGGTCCAGTTCCAGGACGCCCTTCTCACACAGCTCGAGCGCGGCATAGGCCACGAGCGGCTTGGTGAGGGAGGCACCACGGAAGGCGGAGACGACGGTCACCGGCTCTCCCGTCGTCGTGTCCTTGACGCCGAAGCCCTTCGCCCAGACCACCCTCCCGTCGACGATGAGGGCGATGGAGAGTCCGGGCACTCCCTCGCGGGCCATGGCGCGGGGGATGAGCTCCTCGAGCCCGGCCACGACGGACTCGAGGGGCACTCCTCCGCGTTCGGCGAGCCGCGGCCCGTCACGGCCGGCGGCGAAGGAGGCCTCGTCGACCGTCTTGGCGGCGGGCGCGGAGCCGGGCGGAGGGTCGGTGCAGCCCGGGAGGGTGCAGGCGGCGGCTCCGGCAAGGGCCAACCAGGCCGGAAGGAGGAGGGCCGGGAGAGCCGGCGCCGCGAGGGCCAGGGACGCTGCGGACCCTCCCCGACGGGCGGGGCGGCCGTCTCGGACGAGGTCTCGGCTGGGGCTCGTGGGGGACCGGGCATCAGCCGGGAGCATGGACCTGGATGTTCCACGCCCGCCAGCCTTTCACCTGCCCCGGAAGGCCTCGTCTGTGTTGACAAGCCCTCGGGGCTCGACTAAACTGGTGCCAGTGTGCACGCACCCTTTAAACCGGCCCTGTGAGGCGGTAAGGAGGCGAAGGCGGTGATGAGGTACGCCCCCGCTAGGTGGTGGGGGCGTTTCCTTTTTGCGTCGGCCGGACGCGGGGGAACGGCCGCTCAGGGAAGAGCCGTCGAAGGGAGGTGCCAGGGAACGTGAACCTTCAGCCGAAGGCCGAGATCATGGACAAGGCCTCGATAGACCGCGCCCTTCGCCGCATAGCCCATGAGATCATCGAGAAGAACAAGGGCACGAAGGACATCCTTCTCATCGGTATCCGCCGCCGCGGGGTGCCGCTCGCCGAGCGCCTGCAAAAGCACATCAAGGAGATAGAGGGTGTGGAGGTCCCGCTGGGCATCCTCGACATAACGCTCTACAGGGACGACCTGAGCACGCGTTCCGACCAGCCGGAGGTCCACCGGACGGAGATACCCGGAGGCGTGCAGGGCAGGAGGGTCGTCCTGTGCGACGACGTCCTCTACACGGGTCGGACCGTCCGCGCGGCGATGGACGCCATCATGGACCTCGGTCGTCCGCAGCGCATCCAACTGGCGGTCCTCATCGACAGGGGCCACCGGGAACTGCCCATCCGCGCGGACTATGTCGGGAAGAACGTCCCGACCTCGAGCCGCGAGGTCATCGAGGTGAAGTTCAAGGAGACGGACGGCGTCGAGGACAAGGTCCTCATCGTCGAGAAAGTGGAAGAATAGGGAGCAGGATACATGGAGCCCTTTAAGAGCCGGTCCCGTGAGGCCGGAAAGGGATTGCGGACAGGAGACCCCTTCACCGCGCACGACGCGGCAGGGGTCTTTCGCTTCTCGGGGAGGCCCGGCCTGCCGGAGGAGCCGGCGGGGTCCGGCTCGCGCCGGAGGGCCCGGGTGGCCCCGGAAGGGAGGGAGGAGGAAGATTGCCGCTCGACCGCAAGGACGTCCTGACGCTTGAGGACATGTCCGCCCGGGAGATGGAGCTCATCCTCGACACGGCGGACTCCCTCAAGGAGATTCTCGGCCGCGACATCAAGAAGGTGCCCACCCTCCGCGGCCGGTCGGTGCTCACCCTGTTCTACGAGCCCTCCACCCGTACCCGGACATCGTTCGAGCTGGCCGGCAAGTACATGAGCGCCGACACGGTGAACATCGCCACCCAGGCCTCGGCCGTCGTCAAGGGCGAGTCCCTCAAGGACACGGCGTGGACTGTGGAGGCCATGGGCATCGACTGCATCGTCATGAGGCACCCGGTCTCAGGAGCGCCGCACTTCCTGGCCCGGATCTGCCAGGCCTCGGTCATCAACGCCGGCGACGGGATGCACGAGCACCCTACCCAGGGCCTTCTGGACATGTTCACCATCAGGGAGCGCAAGGGCACCCTCGCCGGGCTGAAGGTGGCCATCATCGGCGACATCCTCCACAGCCGGGTGGCCCGGTCCAACGTCTGGGGCCTTTCCAAGATGGGGGCCGAGGTCTGGCTGGCCGGCCCCCCGACCCTCATGCCGCCCGGCATCGAGCGCACGGGGGCGAGGGTCACCCACCGCGTCGAGGAGGCCATCGAGGGAGCCGACGTGGTGATGGTCCTGCGGCTGCAGCTGGAGCGCCAGAAGAAGGGCCTCTTCCCCACGATACGGGAGTATTCCCGGCTCTTCGGCGTGGACAGGAGGCGGCTCGCCCTCGCCGCCGACGACTTCATCCTCATGCACCCGGGCCCGATGAACCGCGGGGTGGAGATAGCCTCGGACGTGGCCGACGCCGACCACTCCGTCATCATCGACCAGGTCACGAACGGCGTGGCCGTCCGGATGGCCGTCCTCTACCTGCTACTCGGAGGGAGTCCGGCCGACATGCACCGAGACCTCGAGGCGGGAGGCGAGACGAAGTGAGACTGGTCATAGCCGGCGGACTCGTCGCCGACCCCGAGGCCGGGAAGGCCGAGGTGGCCGATGTCGTCATCGAGGACGGACGCATCAAGGCCGTCGGGCCCGGTCTCACCGGGGAGACCGGCGCGGGGACGCGGAAGGGAGAGACGGTCATCGACGCCGCCGGGAAGGTCGTCCTTCCCGGGCTCGTCGACGCCCACGTCCACCTGCGAGAGCCGGGCCAGGAGCACAAGGAGGACATCGCCTCCGGGACCGCCGCCGCCGCCCTGGGGGGCTTCACCAGCGTGGCGGCCATGGCCAACACCGACCCGGTGATAGACGACCGGGTCGGGGTCGAGTTCGTCAAGGAGCGCGCCGCCGCGGTCGGCCTCGTCAACGTCTTCCCGGTCGGGGCCGTCACGAAGGGCCGGAAAGGGGTCGAACTCGCGGAGATGGGCGAGATGGCCGAGGCGGGGGCCGTGGCCTTCTCCGACGACGGGCGGCCCGTGTCGAGCGGTGAGGTGATGCGGCTCGCCCTGGAGTACGCCGGGATGTTCGGGCGCCCCGTCATAAGCCACTGCGAGGACACCGACCTCTCCGCCGGGGGCGTCATGCACCTCGGCTACTGGTCCACGGTCCTCGGCCTGAAAGGGGTCCCGGCGGCGGCCGAGGAGGTGATGGTCGCCAGGGACATCATCCTGGCCCGGCTCACCGGAGGGCGGGTCCACCTCACCCACCTCTCCACGGCCGGGTCGATGGAACTCGTCCGGCGGGCCAAGGAAGAGGGCCTCGCGGTGACGTGCGACATCACCCCCCACCACATCGCCCTGACCGACGAGGCCGTGCGGACCCTGGACTACGACACGAGCACGAAGGTGAACCCGCCCCTCAGGACCGAGGCCGACCGCGAGGCCCTGCGTCTGGCGGTGAGGGAGGGGCTGGTGGACCTCATCGCCACCGACCACGCCCCGCATCACCTCGACGACAAGGATGTCGAGTACGACTATGCCGCCTTCGGCATCTCCGGCCTCGAGACGGCCGTCGGGCTCGTCGTGACCCACCTCGTCGGGGGCGGGCACCTCGACTGGGTGGGCGTCGCCCGGCTGATGAGCGCGAATCCGGCCCGGCTCCTCGGGCTCGAGGACAAGGGGACCCTGAGGCCCGGGGCCGACGCGGACGTCACCGTCATCGACCCCGAGGCCGAGTGGACGGTCGCCCCGGAGACCTTCGCCTCGAAGGGGCGGAACACCCCCTTCGCCGGCCTCACCCTGCGGGGCCGGGTGACCGAGACCATCGTCGGCGGGCGCATCGTCGTGCGGGGCGGTAGGCTCGTGTGAGCGGCCGGGAGCCCTGGCACGGCCTTGGCGAGGTCTTAGAGAGCGAACCGGTCGCGGCCGGCCGGTACCGCCGGCTCGTGCTCCAGGCCCCGACCGTGGCCCGCCTGGCCCTCCCGGGGCAGTTCGTCCATGTGCTCTGCCCGGCGGGGGCGGGCGCGGGGGCCGGCCTGCGGAGGGCGGACCCGCCGGGCCGGCCCTTTCTCAGGCGCCCCTTCAGCATCAGCGAGGCCGACCCGGCCTCGGGGTCGGTGACCCTCCTCTTCCGCGTGAAGGGAGCCGGGACGGCGTCCCTGGCCGCCGTGCGCCCCGGGGAGGTCCTGGACATCGTGGGACCCCTTGGGGGAGGCCCCTTCCCGGGGGCGGGGGGGCGTCCGGCCGTGGTGGTGGGAGGCGGCATCGGGGTGGCGCCCCTGCCGTTCCTGGTGGAGACGCTCCTCGGCGGACCGGGTCCGGCCGACGGCCCGGCGCATGCTCCCGGAGGGTCGGGCGCGGGGTCGGACGCGGGGGCGGCCGCCGCTTCCGTCCGCGTTCTCGCCGGAGTGGCCGAGGGGCGCGACCTCGACCTCCTCGAGCCGCTACAGCGCTTCGAGGGGCGGGCCGAGGTCCGCCTGGCGACCGAGGACGGAGCCCCCGGCACGGTGAAGGGCCCGGTGACCGCCCTTCTCGGGGAGGCCCTGGAGCGGGCCGGGGAGGAGGCCGTCGTCTACGCCTGCGGCCCGAGGGCGATGCTGGCCGCCGTGAGGCGCCTGGCCGTGGCGGCGGGGGTCGAGGCCTGGCTGTCGGTGGAGGAGCGCATGGCCTGCGGGGTGGGGGCCTGCCGCGGCTGTGCCGTGAAGGTGAAGGGCGACCCGCCCTACCGCCTGGTCTGCCGCGACGGGCCTGTCTTCCAGGCGGCCGTCCTCGACCTTGAGGAAGGTGAGGAGCCGTGAGCCACATCGCCTCCGGCCCCGGGCCGGACCGCGCGCCGCCTCCCGGCCGGCGGGCGCCCGACCTCAGCGTGGTCGTCGCCGGGGTGAGGATGAAGAACCCGGTGATGACGGCCTCGGGCACCTTCGGGTACGGGAGGGATTACGCGGGTCTGGTCGACCTGAGGGGCCTCGGAGCCGTGGTCGTGAAGGGCACCTCGCTCGAGCCGTGGCCCGGGAACCCTCCTCCCCGCACGGTCGAGACGCCGGCGGGGATGCTGAACTCCATCGGCCTCGAGAACCCCGGGCTCGACCATCTCCTCCGGGAGGACCTTCCCTGGCTCAGGGCCCAGGGGGTTCCGGTCATCATCAACGTGGTCGGGAGGACGGCCGCCGAATACGCCGAGATGGCCCGTCGCCTCGACGGGGTCCCGGGGGTGGCGGCCCTGGAGGCCAACATCTCCTGCCCCAACGTCGAGGAAGGGGGCCTGGCCTTCGGGGCCGACCCGGACGAGGCCGCCGCCCTTGTCGAGGGGATGCGGCAGGCCACGTCGCTGCCCCTCATCGTCAAGCTGACCCCGAACGTCACCGACATCGCCGCCGTCGCCCGGCGGGTGGTCGAGGCCGGGGCGGACGCCCTCTCCCTCATCAACACTCTGGTCGGGATGGCCATCGACGTGGAGGCCCGGCGGCCGGTCCTCGCGCGGGGCACCGGCGGTCTGTCGGGGCCGGCCATAAGGCCCGTGGCCGTGGCCATGGTCTACCGCGTGGCGCAGGCGGTGGAGGTCCCTGTCATCGGCATGGGGGGCATCTGGGACGGGCGGGACGCCGTCGAGTTCCTCCTGGCCGGGGCCTCGGCCGTGGCCGTCGGGACGGCGACCTTCGTCGACCCCGGGAGGCCGTTGAGGGTCGTGGAGGAGATAGCCGCCTACATGTCCGGGCATGGCTACGAGAGGGTGGAGGACATGGTCGGGCTGGCCAACCCCGGGTTCGCCCGCCGCAGGGCCCGACCTGCTGGGGCGGAGCGGGCGGAACGACGGGAGAAGCGAGGGAGCGAAGAGACCGAGGGGGGAGACGACCGTTGAGACGTGAGAGGGACGGACCCGAGACGACGCCGGCGCCCCCTCTCGTGGTGGCGCTGGACTTCCCCGAGCCGGGTCCGGCCCTGGACCTGGCCCGGAGGCTCCTGGGCCGGGTGGCCTACGTCAAGGTCGGGTTGGAGCTCTTCACCTCCGCGGGACCCGGTGTCGTCAGGGCCCTGAGGGACATGGGCCACGAGGTCTTCCTCGACCTGAAGCTCCACGACATCCCGAACACCGTGGCCCGCGCGGTCGCGGCCGCCCGCCGGGCAGGGGCGGGCCTCCTCACGGTGCACGCCATCGGAGGCAGGGCGATGCTCGAGGCCGCCCTGGAGGGGGCAGGAGCGGGAGCGGACGACCCGGTGGCGGGCCCGCTGCGCCTGCTGGGAGTGACCGTCCTCACCAGCATGGACCAGAGGACCTTGGCCGCGACCGGGGTGGCCGGACATCTCGAGGACCAGGTCCTCCGGCTGGCGGCCCTCGCGGCCGAGGCCGGTCTCGCCGGGGTCGTGGCCTCGCCGCGTGAAGCGGCGCAGCTCCGCGCCAGCCACCCGCCGCCGTTCCTCATCGTGACCCCCGGCGTGCGGCCGGCCTGGCAGGCTCAAAGCCACGACCAGGCCCGGGTCACGACCCCCCGC
>DPMO01000170.1 GCA_003541445.1 Clostridiales bacterium
GCCGGCACCGACGGGGCGGGCGACCGGGCGTCCAGAGCAGGGGAGGATGCGGGCGGCCTCGAGGACGACGCCGCTGTGGTCCTGGCAGAGCTTGAGCCGGGCGAAGAGCTCACCCTGGTCGGGCTGGTCCCCGAACAGCACTTCACCAGCCCGCCTCCCCGGTACAGTGAGGCGACGCTGGTCAAGGCGATGGAAGAGCTGGGCATCGGCCGTCCCAGCACCTACGCTCCGACCATCGAGACGATCCTCACCCGCGGCTACGTGGAGAGGAGGGACGGCCGGCTGGTGCCGACCGAGCTGGGCCGTGTCGTCACCGAGCTCCTCGCGGCCTACTTCCCCGACATCCTCGACGTGGAGTTCACGGCGTCACTGGAGGAACAGCTCGACCGTGTCGAGGAGGGGCAACTGCCCTGGCGCAAGGTCGTCCGCCGGTTCTACGAGCCTTTCGCACGCGCTCTCAGGGCGGCCGAGGAGGAGGTCGGGCGGGTCGAGGTGCCCGAGGAGGAGACGGGTATCAAGTGTGATACCTGCGGGCGGCCGATGGTGGTCAAGTACGGACGCTACGGCCGGTTCCTGGCCTGCTCGGGCTATCCGGAGTGCCGCCAGACCAAGCCCTACGCCGTCGCGACCGGCGTCGAGTGCCCCAAGTGCGGGGCGGAGGTGGTCGAGAAGCGGACGAGGAAAGGGCGGCGGTTCTACGGCTGTATCCGCTACCCGGAGTGTGACTTCTCGGTCTGGTCCCGACCGACCGACCGGCGGTGTCCGGAATGCGGGAGCTTCATGGTCGTGGTCGGCCGCGGCGACGGTCAGGTGACGGCCGCCGCGGGCGGTGACGGCGAGGTCGGGCGACCCGCGAGGCCCGAGCGTGACGGGCCGGACGGCGACGGACCGGCGCTGAAGGGCGTCCTGCACCTGAAGTGCGCCAACGAGGCCTGTGGTTTCCGGCAGTCCGACCGGCCTCAGGCCTGAGAGGGACGCCGAGAAACGACATCTTGTTCACCGGGAGGCCTGTCATGGCTCGCAACGCGCTGGTGTTCTTCGTCATCGGTGTCAGTTTCTTCGACACCCTGGCCCAGCTTCCGATCGTCGCTCCGTACGCCCGCCACCTCGGGGCCGGGACGACCCTCGTGGGCTTGACCGTGGCGGCCTACTCCCTGGCCAACATGGTCGGCAACATCCTCGCCGGGCCGGTCATCGACCGCCGCGGCCGGAAGGCCTCGATGGTCACGGGGATGCTCATCGCCGCGGCCGGCGTCCTCCTGGCCGCCGCGGCCTCGGCTCCCGGGCACTTCCTCGGGGCCCGTATCGTCCACGGGCTGGGAGGGGCCATCCTCGTCCCGGCGGCCTTCGCCTATGTCGGCGACAGGACGGGGGCGTCACGGGCGGGAGGAGCGGTGGGGATGGCCAAGTCGGGTATCGCCATCGGCGTGGCCGCCTTGCTCGGTCCGCCGCTGGCCGGTATCTTGAAGGACAGGGCGGGCTTCGACGCCGTGTTCGTCTTTGTCGGTCTCCTGCTGGTGGTGACGGCGCTCGTCGTCCGGGTCCTGCTCGAGGAGCCCGGCCTGCGAGCCAGGCCGACGCCGTCACTCGGTGACTTCGCGGCCTACCGCAGGTTCCTCGACCGTCCGGTCTACGCGGGAGCCGTCACGGCCGTGTTCTGCCTGACCTTCGGCAAGGGAATCCTGGCCTTCGCCCTGCCCCTGCGGGGAGACGCCCTGGGCTACGGGGCCGCTCCGGTCGGGGTGCTGATGAGTGGGTTCGCCTTCTCGGCCATCCTGGTCTTCGCCCTGGGCCGACGTCTGGGGGGCGTGAGCCTCGAGACGAGGGTCCTGGGGGGGCTGGGTGTCATGGGGCTGTCACTCGGCCTTCTCGACGGGCTCACCTCCTACTGGGCCCTGATGTCGGTGATGTTGGCCTACGGTGTGGGTTTCGGGCTCCTCTTCCCGGCCGCGGCGGCCCAGGTGGTGTCGGTCACGTCCGAGGAGGACCGCGGCCGCGCCTTCGGACTCTATTACGCCGCCTTCTCTCTCGGCATCGTGGCCGGTCCGGTGGTCTCGAGCCTCCTTCACGTGTGGACGGGCCTTTCACCGTTCCTGTGCGGGGCCGCGGCTCTCCTGGCCGGCGTCCCTCTGGCGGCCTCGGCCTACGCCCGGGTCCCGGCGCACGAACCTACGACCGGGGCTTCACGGTGAAGGAGGGGTCCGGTGAGGACGGCGTTGTTCGGGACCATGGGTGATTGTCTGACTTTTGTGCGCGTGCTAAGATGTGGAGAATGCAGCAGGGTGGACGACGCTTGGACCGCCGCCGGCGGTCGTGAGGGGAGGGGCAGGCTCTGGGCATCGACATCGAGGAAGCCGTTGCCGCGCGGACCGACCGGCTAGCTCAGGTCGAGGCTTTCCTCGGCTACCTCCGGGCGGTCAGACGGGCCTCTCCCAACACCCTCAGGGCCTACCGGAAGGACCTAGAGGAGTTCTTCTGCTACCTTGAGAGCAACGGCTGCGGCGGGCTCCACACGGTGACGCACCTGACCCTGAGACGGTACCTGGGACTGTTGAGGTCTCAGGGCAGGTCTTCTCGCACGGTGGCCAGGAAGCTTGCCGCTCTTCGCAGCTTCTTCAGGCATCTCTGCCGGGAGGGCGTCCTCGAGGAGAACCCGGCCGCGGCCGTGTCGAGCCCGCGCCTCGCCAAGCGGCTCCCCCGCTACCTCCATGTGAAGGAAGTGGAGGACCTTCTCCGGCAGCCCGATTCCTCGCCGCTCGGGCTGCGTGACAGGGCCGTGCTCGAGATGCTGTACGGGACCGGGGCCCGTATCGCGGAGATCTGGGCCCTTGACGTGGATGACGTGGACCTTGAAGGTGAGTTCGTGCGTCTTACGGGGAAGAGACGGAAGGAGCGGCTGGTGCCGCTCGGCTCTCACGCCCGGTCCGCTCTTCTCCGGTACCTGCGCGAGGTGCGCCCCGTGCTCCTCCGGGCCGCCGGCAGGCCGGGGCGGAGCGGGAGCCCGGGGTCTCGGGCTCTGTTCTTGAACCGGCGGGGAGGACGGCTGTCGGTCCGGGGTCTCCGGCGGCTGGTTGACAAGTACGTCCGGCGCCTGGCCAGAGAGCGCCGGGTGACGCCGCACGCCCTCCGTCACAGCTTCGCCACCCATCTTCTCGACAAAGGGGCCGACATAAGGTCGGTGCAGGAGATGCTGGGACACGCGAGCCTATCGACGACCCAGATCTACACGCACGTGTCCCAGGCCCGCATAAGGGCCGTGTACCGCAACGCCCACCCGCGGGCCTTCACCCCCGAGGAGGCGGCGGCCCGCCGGGGGACCGCCGTCGGGCCGGATGGTGCACGGCGAGGTGGGGAGGAGGACCGGTGACGGTGATGACGAGGGGGACCACGGTCCTGGCGGTCAAGAAGGGCTCCTGTGGGGCTATGGGTGGAGACGGTCAGGTGACCCTCGAGGCCACGAAGACCATCCTGAAGCACAGGGCGAGAAAAGTCCACCGCCTTTACGGCGGCAAGGTGCTGGCGGGCTTCGCCGGAGGGGTCGCCGACGCCATGGCCCTCATGGAGCGCTTCGAGGAGAAGCTCGAGCAGCACCGGGGCAACCTCATGCGGGCGGCTGTGGAACTGGCCAAGGACTGGCGGGGGGACAAGGTCCTGCGCCGCCTCGAGGCCATGATGGTCGTTATGGACAGAGACCATCTCCTCATGGTCTCGGGCAACGGGGAGGTCGTCGAACCCGATGACGACATCGCGGCCGTGGGGTCGGGCGGGCCGTACGCCATGGCCGCGGCGAAGGCCCTCGCCCTCCACACGGAGATGAGCCCGCGGGAGATTGTGACCCGGGCCATGCGCATCGCGGCTTCGATATGTGTGTACACGAACGACGCTCTCACCGTGGAGGAACTGCCGGCCGAGCGTCCCGGAGGGAGGGGTGAGAGATGACCAAGGCGGGTCCTGAGCCCCCTCCCGGGGATGGGGGGGAGGTTCGCTCGTTCCAGCTCGTGGGACCGGCACGGCGGTCGGAAGCAGCCCGCGAACTCACCCCGAGGGAGATAGTCGCGGAGCTCGACCGCTACATAGTCGGACAGGAACGGGCGAAAAGGTGCGTGGCCGTCGCCCTGCGCAACCGCATCCGGCGGCAGCGTCTCCCCGAGCATCTGCAGGAAGACATCGTTCCCAAGAACATCCTGCTCATCGGGCCCACGGGAGTGGGTAAGACGCTGATCGCCCGGCGCTTGGCCAAACTCGTGAACGCCCCCTTCGTCAAGGTCGAGGCGACGAAGTTCACCGAGGTGGGCTATGTCGGGCGCGATGTGGACTCCATGGTGCGGGACCTCGTGGAGACGGCCATCCGCATGGTCCGGAGTGAGAAGACGGAGCTTGTCTCCGAGGAGGCCGAGCGGGCGGCCGTGGCCAGGCTGGTGGACATCCTGGCGCCTCTGCCGACCCGGCGTTCCGAGGTCCGCCACCCGTTCCATGCTCTCTTCGGTCCGGCCACGCGCACGTCCGAGACCGAGCCTGAGGACGGCGGTGACGCGGGAGCAGCCAAGACCGAAGCGGACCGGATGACCGAAGCCAGGAAGAGGCGGGCGGAGGTCCGCAGGGCCCTGCTGGCCGGAGAGCTCGACGACGAGATGGTGGAGATAGAGGTTCCGGAACGTCTCCCTCCCATGGTGGAGGTGTTCAGCGGCACAGGGACCGAGGAACTCGGCATCAACTTCCAGGACTGGCTCGGGGGCCTCCTCCCCAGGCGGACGAAGAAGAGGAAGGTCACCGTCAAGGAGGCCCGCCGCATCCTGGCCCAGGAGGAGGCGGCCAAGCTTATCGACAACGAGGATGTCACCGCCGAGGCCTGCCGCCGGGCCGAACAGTCCGGCATCATCTTCATCGACGAGATGGACAAGATCGCGGGGCGTGAGAGGGCCAGCGCCGGCCCGGACGTCTCGCGCGAGGGAGTCCAGCGGGACATCCTGCCCATCGTCGAGGGCTCGACGGTCATGACCAAGTACGGGCCGGTGAAGACGGACCACATCCTGTTCATCGCCGCGGGAGCCTTCCATACGTCCAAGCCGTCCGACCTGATACCGGAGCTCCAGGGTCGGTTCCCCATCAGGGTCGAACTCGACCCGCTGACGAAGGAAGACTTCCGCCGCATCCTCGTCGAGCCCCACGACGCGGTGACAAAGCAGTACCAGGCTCTCCTGGCTGCCGACGGGGTGCACGTCGAGTTCACGGACGAGGCCCTCGACCTCATCGCCGAGATGGCCCAGGACGTCAACCAGCGGACCGAGGACATCGGGGCCAGACGGCTTCACACCATCATGGAGAGGCTCCTTGAGGACCTCTGTTTCGAGGCGCCTGAGACCGGGCAGGAAAGGGTGGTCATCGACACAGAATACGTGAACGCCAAACTGTCTGATATTATCCGTGACCGTGACCTGAGCCGGTTCATCCTGTAGGCCGGACAGCACTTCGGCCGGCAGGATGGACGGCGGGAGGAGAATCGTCGTTGGTGACCTTACTGGACAAAGTCAGAGAGATGAGCCGGGAGATACAGAGATCCGCCGGCAGCCCCCAGGAGTTCGCTCGGATGGCCCGCGTCCTCACCGACCTCATCGCGGCCAACACCTACGTGGTGGACACCCGGGGCCGGGTTCTCGGCTACGCGCTCCAGAGGGGCTTCGAGTGCGACATCCTGGTGGAGGAGGTCCTGGCCGAGAAGCGGTTCCCGCAGAGCTACAGCCAGGCCATCCTCAACGTTCGAGAGACCTATCCGAACGTGACCCAGAAGGAACGGAAGTGCGTCTTCAAGGAAGGCGAACCTTGCATCCAGAGCGGCAAGGTCACGACGATAGTCCCCGTCTCCGGCGGAGGGGAGCGACTGGGAACCCTCATCCTGGCCCGCTTCAACGAGGAGTTCAGCGATGAGGACCTTGTCCTGGCCGAGTACGGTGCGACCGTCGTGGCCATCGAGATGATGAGGAACAAGGCCGAGAAGGCAGAGGAGGAGGCCCGCAGGAAGGCGGCCGTACAGGTGGCTCTGGGGACCCTCTCCTACTCGGAGCTCGAAGCGGTCCGGCACATCTTCGAGGAGCTGGGGGGGCAGGAGGGCCTCTTGGTGGCGAGCAAGATCGCCGACCGCGTCGGCATCACGCGGTCGGTCATCGTCAACGCCCTCCGCAAGTTCGAGAGCGCGGGGGTCATCGAAGCCCGCTCCCTCGGGATGAAGGGAACCCATATCAAGGTCTTGAACGAATACCTGCTGGACGAGATTCGCAAGCTGCAGTGAGGCCGCGGCGGCAGGGGTGAAGAAGACGGCCGCAGCCAAGCTGGGCCGCCTCCGGCGAGGAGGCGGTTTCGTCGTGTCCCGGGCCTCGGGCGGGACGGCACCGGACGGGACCGGAGTGCGTATCGCCAGCCGGCGCCCTGGCGCGATTGCCGCTGTCTACCCCGGATGGTATAATACCTGGCAGTGATTCGCGCGGCCGAAGCGGCCGCGATCCCGCACGTCTCCGTAGGGTCCCGGGGGTGCCGGCCCTGCGGCCGGTTCCGGTTCCCCATGACGGAGGCGGAGGGGGCGACCCGCTACGTTCGACCGGACGGAAGGGCCGGTCTGACGGGCGGGCGTCCGCAAACCACCGGAGGGAGGTGTAAGGCGTGTCCGTGGTCTCAATGAAGCAGCTCCTCGAGGCCGGGGTTCACTTCGGCCACCAGACCCGCCGCTGGAACCCTAAGATGCAGAGCTATATCTTCACGGAGCGCAACGGCATCTACATCATCGACCTCCAGAAGACCGTTCGCAGGCTCGAAGAGGCCTACAACTTCGTCCGGGACCTCGTCGCCGACGGAGGCACCCTTCTCTTCGTCGGGACCAAGAAGCAGGCTCAGGACACTATCGAGCACGAGGCCGGACGGTGCGGGATGTTCTACGTCAACCAGCGATGGCTGGGGGGCATGCTGACGAACTTCTCCACCATCAAGACCCGTGTGGAAAGACTGCGTGAGCTCGAGGCCCTCATGGAGACGGACCAGCTCTCCCTGCTTCCCAAGAAGGAGCAGCGGCAGCTCCTCCACGAGAAGGCCAAGCTCGAGAAGTACCTCAAGGGCATCAAGGACATGTCCGAGCTTCCGGACGCGGTCTACATCGTGGACCCCCGTAGGGAGAACATCGCGGTCAAGGAGGCCAGGAGGCTCGAGATTCCTATCGTGGCCATCGTGGACACGAACTGCGACCCTGATGAGATCGACTACGTCATCCCGGGGAACGACGACGCCATCCGCGCGGTCAAGCTCATCACCTCGCGCCTGGCTGATGCCGTGCTGGAAGGTCGGCAGATCGCCGCCGACCGGCAGGCCGAGGCGGAGGAGGAGGCTGCGTCTGGACCTCTGGAAGAGGTTCCGGGGGACGAAGGCTGGGTCCCGGAGGAAGAAGAGGGAGAAGGCGAGTCAGCGGAGGCACAGGACGAAGAGGAGCCGGTGGTGTCCGCGCTCGACAGCTAGACCGGGCGGGTCGGGTCGCGGGTCACCGGGTCTGGAGACGATGAGCGGGGCGGGCCGCAGGGCCCGCCCTGTCGTAGGGAAGAAGGGGGTAGCGGCCTGTGAGCCAAGAGGTGTCCGCCCAGGAGGTCATGGAACTCAGAAGGAGCACCGGGGCGGGGATGATGGACTGCAAGCGCGCTCTTGTGGAGTGCGGGGGTGACAGGGCCAAGGCCATCCAGTGGCTCAGGCAGAAGGGCCTGGCCCGGGCCCTCAAGAGAGCCGGCCGCGAAGCCAACGAGGGCGTGGTGGAAGCCTACGTCCATCTGGCCGGCCGCATCGGTGTGCTGGTGGAGGTCAACTGCGAGACGGACTTCGTGGCCAGGAACGACGAGTTCCGGAGGTTCGCCCACGACCTCGCCCTGCAGGTTGCGGCCATGAACCCCACGTGGGTCTCCCCGGAGGATGTCCCCGCGGAGACGCTTGAGAACGAGAAGGAAATCATCCGGGCCCAGGCGCTCGCCGAGGGCAAGCCGGCCCATGTCGTCGACCGCATCGTCGCCGGCCGCATGGAGAAGTTCTTCGAGGAGAGGTGCCTCCTGCGGCAGCCCTTCATCAAGGACAACGACCGGCGGGTCGAGGACATCCTCGACGACCTTAGGGTCCGCATCGGAGAGAACATCCAGGTCAGGAGGTTCGCCAGGTTCGAGGTCGGGGGTGAGGCGGTCCTGGCCCAGGGGGTGGCCCGGGCCGGGGACGGCGACGCATGAGCCCCACGGGTGGACGGCCCGCCTACCAGCGGGTCCTGCTCAAACTGAGCGGAGCGGCCCTGGCCGGCGAGGCCGGGTTCGGTATCGACCCTGACGTCGTGTCCGACGTGGCCGAGCAGGTGAGGGATGCGGTGTCCCTTGGCTGTTCGGTGGCCATAGTCGTCGGCGGCGGGAACCTGTGGCGGGGCCGTGAAGGCTACAGCCGGGGGATGGACCGGGCCACGGCCGACTACATGGGCATGCTGGCGACGGTGATAAACGCCCTTGCTCTCCAAGACGCCCTTGAGAAGCTGGGTGTCGAGACCAGGGTCCAGACGGCCATCGAGATGCGCGAGATAGCCGAGCCCTACATCAGGAGGCGGGCCATCCGTCACCTGGAGAAGAGGCGGGTGGTCATCTTCGCCGCGGGAACCGGCAACCCGTTCTTCTCGACCGACACGGCGGCGGCCCTGAGGGCCGCGGAGATAGAGGCCGACCTCATCCTGATGGCCAAACAGGGGACGGACGGGGTCTACGACTCCGACCCGAACCTCGTCCCAGAGGCCGTCAAGTACGAGGAGCTCGACTACATGGAGGTCCTGAACCGGGGCTTGGGGGTCATGGACGCGACGGCCACCTCTCTCTGCATGGACAACAGTATTCCCATCCTCGTCTTCGACCTCGGCAAGAAGGGCAACATCGTCAAGGCGGTGGCCGGGGAGCGGATCGGAACCATGGTGAGGGGGGAACCCGAGCGTGATTCGAGAGGTTCTCGATGATACCGAAGAGCGTATGAAGAAGACGGTGGAGTTCTTCCGGAAGGACCTGGCGACCCTGAGGGCGGGGCGGGCCACGCCCGCTCTGGTCGAGAAGATAATGGTCGACTACTACGGCACACCGACCCCCATCCAGCAGCTCGCCAGCATCAGCGTGCCGGAGCCGAGGCTCCTGGTCGTGCAGCCCTGGGACAAGACTCAGGTGGCTGCGGTCGAGAAGGCCATCGCGAAGTCCGACCTCGGCATCCATCCGCAGAGCGACGGCAACGTCATCAGGCTGGTCATCCCGCAGCTCACGGAGGAACGCCGCAACGAGCTCGTCAAGCTCATCCGCAAGAAGGCCGAGGAGGAGCGTGTCGTCCTGCGCAACCTGCGCCGGGAAGCGAACGACCTCCTGAAGGAAGCGGCCAAGGAGGGCGAGATCTCCGAGGACGAGCGCGACCGGGCCCTCGGCGAGGTCCAGAAGCTGACCGACCGCTACGTGGCTGAGGTCGACAAGGTCCTCAAGGCCAAAGAGAAGGAACTCATGGAGGTCTGATGGTCAGGGTTGCGGGGCCGTCTCTGGCCGACCTGGTCGGGTTGCCGCTCCCTGCCGCCTCCCGGCGGGTCGAGGAGGCGGGGCTGTCTGTGCGGGTCGTCTGGACACGGCCGCCGTGGCGGGGTCAAGGCGGAGGACAGGGCCGCGTGGTCCGGCTCAGAGAGCCCGAGCCCGGGGTGGTGGAACTGACCTGCGCCTGGGAGGTATATGAGCGTTCGGCGGGGAAAGCCGACGCGGACCGGGAGACCTGCCGGTAGGCTCGTTTGGAGGGGGAGACCGTGGAGGCCGGCAAAGTTCCGCGGCACGTGGCCATCATCATGGACGGCAACGGCCG
>DPMO01000101.1 GCA_003541445.1 Clostridiales bacterium
GGTCTTCCACGGGGCGGAGGAGACCGCCGCCGGCGCGGTGACGACTCTAGGCCCTTACCTGCGACGGCACCACCCCACCGTCGAGGAGTTGGTCTATCCGGCCCGGCCGTCGGCCGATGCCGCGGCCGCCGCGGCGGCGGCGGCCGCTCGGGCGCGGGCGGTCCTTCTCGTCACCGCCGCGCCCGAGATGAGGCCCGAGGAGGCGAGGCTCGTGCGGCAGGTCCTGGCCTCGGCCGGCCCTGCACGCCCCGTCGTCTGGGTCAGCCTCTGGAGCCCCTACGACCTCGCCGCCGTTCCCTCGGCTCCGACCTTCGTCGCGGCCTACTCCTTCCGGCACGTCACCTTGGCGGCCCTCGCCGGGGCCCTCTTCGGCGAGCTTCCCTTCGGGGGCCGCCTGCCGGTCACCCTGCCCGGCATCACGTCAGGCCGCCCGTGAGCCTCGGACCTGCACCCGGCGGACGCTCATCCGGCGGTCGGCGAGGTACCGCAGGAGCCTGTTCAGGAGTCCCTCGGGCCGGTCGGTGAAGAGGGTCAGCGGCCGCCTGCTTCCGACACGGACCCCACCCAAGCCCTGGAGGTACTCGTCAAGGCCCTCCGGGATGGTCCCGTCGTAATCGATCCTTATCCAGCCTTCGCGGCAAAGTCCCTTGCGAATCGACATCAGCCGCGCTCCTCCCTCCGGCCGCGGTCGTGCCTCGGCGCTGCGGCGGTGCCGTCTCGGTCCCGCCTCAGCCGGCCGCGGCCCCGGTTCGGTCTCCAGTCTAGCGGCGGCGGGGCGCGGGCTCCTCGTACCGGCGGGAAGACTTCCCGTGTTCGGGAGGGAGAATCCGAGACCACACTTTCGGGAGGAGGCGGATCGGACCCGGGGACGATGCGGGTCAGAGACGCTCCCACGGGCAGAACCTGGCCTCGAGCCGGTCCACGGTCCAGTGCAGTGCCGCTCCCAGGAGCCCCATGGCGATGACCCCGGCGAACAGGTCGCCGTAGTCCAGGCGCGACCAGGCGTCGAGGAGGTAGTACCCCAGGCCGTGGGAGGTGGCGAACGTCTCCGTCAGGAAAAGGACCGCCACCGCCGTCCCGACCGCGATTCGAAGTGAGGTGAACACCCTCGGCAGGCAGGCCGGGAGCACGACGTGGCGGAGAATGTCCCATTCCTTCGCCCCGAGGGACCTCACAGACATGATGCAGGAGCGGGGCACAGCCAGGGCGCCGTCCCTTGTCGGCACGAGTATCTGGAAGAAGACGACGAGGCCGATGAGGAATATCTTTGCGAGGTCATGCACCCCCAGAAGGAGCACGACCACCGGCAGGAAGGCCACCTTCGGCACCGGGTAGACCAGGCGGACGAAAGGTGACAGCAGCCGGTCGACGACCGGGTACCTCCCCATGGCTATCCCCGCCGGGACGGCCAGCACCACCGCCGATGCGACCGCGGCCAGGACGCGGAAAGTGCTGTAGGCCAGGTGCGGCAGGAGCCGGCCGGACATGACGCTTTCGGCCAGCGCCTCGCCGGCCTCGAGCGGCCCCGGCAGGACCGCCCGGTCGACCAGCCAGGACAGCCCCTGCCAGGTTGCGAGGAGCAGGAACACACCCCACGCCGTATGGAGGGTCCTCCGGGCGGCGGCCCTCCGCGAGCTCCTCCTCACGGGCCTGTCGTCTCCGTGACGGGCCGCTCGGGCCGCACGATACGTGCCAGGAGACCTCTCACGTGGTCGCACTGGGCGTGGAACTCCCTCGTTTCCCGGTAGCTCCTCTGCCCCGCCCTGCTGTTGTCGATGGCCTCGACGATGCGGCCTGGCGGACCCGACATCACCAGGATTCTGCGGCCCAGGTACACCGCTTCCTCGATGCTGTGGGTCACCAGCACGAACGAAAGGCCGCCCCTGCCCAGGACGTCGGCTATCGTATCCTGGAGTTCCTCGCGGGTGAGGGCGTCGAGCGAGGAAAGCGGTTCGTCCATGAGCAGAAGGTCGGGGTCGGTGGCCAGGGACCGGGCGATGGCGACCCGCTGCCGCTGTCCACCGCTGAGCTGAGCCGGGTAGTGGCGCTCCAACCCCGCGAGCCCGAGGAAGTCCAGCACTTCCCTGACCTTCTGCTCCTGCCTTTCCCGGGGCTCCCTGCGGACCTCCAGTCCCAGGCGGACGTTGTCCCAGACGGTCTTCCAGGGCAGGAGCCCGTAGTCCTGAAGGATGAGGGAAGTGCGGCGCCCCGCCGCGGGCGGCCGTCCCGCGATGAGGACCGACCCCGACTCGGGGGTGAGAAGACCGGCAAGGATGTAAAGCAGAGTCGTCTTGCCGCAGCCCGACGGGCCGATGACCGCGCACGAGCTCCCCTTGGGAAGGACGAAGCTCACACCGGCCAGGGCCGGCACCGTCGCGTTCGGCTGCCTGTACGTGTAGCTGACACCGCTCACGGCGATGATCGGGGCCGGCGTCGGCGCCTCCTGCCCCGGCCGTGCGGAAGGCTCAGCGGCCTGCGGCAAACTCATCGGTGACGATGTCCTCGTAAGTGAGGCTCGTGCCGAGCAGGTCCTTGGCCTCCATCCACTCGATGACAGCCTCGACTTGCCCCTTCGTTGGCACCTGCGGCGAGGGGAAATGGTCGACCGGGTAGGTGTCCTTGATGGGCTCCGGCAGCCGGGCCATCTCCACCATCAGCTCGCGGAAGGCGTCCGGGTCGGCGTTGATGGCCTCGACCGCGCGCGAGTAGGCCTCGAGGAGACGAGAGATGCCCTCGGGGTTATGGGCGATGGCGCTGCCGGTGAAGATGATGACCGACTGCGAGACGTTCAGGTCCCCGGTGTCGTCGAGAACGAGGCGCGCACCTTGGTGCTCGGCGAAGGCGGCGAGCGGGTCCGGCAGGCAGGCGGCCTGGATCTGCCCGCTCATCAGCATCTGGAACCTGTCGGGTATCTTGGTGACGACGAGGTCGCGGATCTCCTCGGGAGCGAACCCGTGGCTCGTCAGGAGCCGGTCCACGACGTACTCGATGATCGTGTTCGGCGACAGGGCGATCTCCACGCCCCTCAGGTCGTCGACCGTCTCGATCCCGGAGTCGGGTGCGGCCAGGATGGCGAACCGCCCTTCATCGGGAGTGGCCCCGAGGCAGATGGAGACGATCCTCACGTCGGTCCCGGAATCCTTGAGCGCGAGGGCGGCCAGGATGTCCCCGACCATGCCGTCGATCTCGCCGCTCTGCAGGGCGGTGTCGCGCAGCAGGGCGCTCTGGTACACCTGGAGGTCGACCTCGACGCCCGCCTCGGTGAAGTAGCCGTTCCTGTCGGCCACGAAGAAGGGCAGAGAGTCGACGATGGGAAGCAGCCCGACCGTTATCGGTTCAGGCGACGCTCCATCGTCGCCGGCCACATCTGGGCCTGGACGGCAGCCCGTCCCACTCACCGTCAAGACGACGAGAGCCGTGATCACCGCGGCCGTCCGGATGATGTCGAGGCAGCGTCTGAACCGTGTCATCGTCTGTCTACAGTCCTCCCGTTCTTTCTTGCGTCTTCGGTGCCCGGTCCATGGTTCTCCACCGGGCCCGGCATGTCCCGCCAGCCCTCCGCGAACTCGAGACCCAGTTCCTGCCGCACTACCGCCCGGGGCCTGCAATCATGCGCCGGCGAGATACAGGTCGGCCAGAGTGAAGATGAACAAGAGGACGCTCACGGCGCCGTTCACGTTGAAGAAGGCCACCCCGAGGCGGCTCAGGTCACCAGGTCTGACCAGGGCGTGCTCGTAGAAGAGCAGGCCGGCGATGACGGCGACCCCGGCGAGGAACACGGGGCCGAGACCGAGCAGGCGCCACACGGCGGCGAGAAGGACGACGGTCAGGGCGTGAGAGGCCCTGGCCGCGGCCAGGGCGCCCTCCATCCCCCACCGGACGGGGATGGACTTGAGTCCCTCCCGGCGGTCGAAGTCGAGGTCCTGCAGAGCGTAGATGATGTCGAACCCCGCCACCCAGAAGACGACGACGGAGGCCAGCAGCACCGCCTCCCAATCGAGCCGCCCGGTCACGGCGACCCAGCCTCCCGCCGGAGCGCAGGCCAAGGCCAGGCCCAGGACGAAGTGGCTGAGCCACGTGAAGCGCTTGGTGTAGGGATACACGGTCAGGATGGCGAGAGCCAGCGGCAGGAGCTTGACGGCCAGCGGGTTGAGCTGGGCGGCCGCTAGGGCGAAGACCAGGGCGAAGACGGCGGCCAGTCCCCACGCCACCCGGGGTGAGACCGTGCCCCGCGGTATATGGCGGCTACGGGTCCTGGGGTTCCTGGCGTCGATGTGCCGGTCGATCACCCGGTTGAGGGCCATCGCCGTGGTCCGTGCCCCGACCATGGCCACGGTCACCCACAGCACCACGGCTCCCGGGGGTCTTCCCTCGGCCGACAGGACCACGCCGAGGTAGGCGAAGGGAAGGGCGAACACCGTATGCTCGAACTTGACCAGTTCGAAGAAGGTCACAAGGACGCTCCTGGCTCGGCCGAGCGCGCCGACCGGCGAGGGCCGACCCATCAGAACCCGTACTCCTTCCAGCGCCTGTCCACGAGCTCCTTGACCTCAGGCGTCATCTCGATGTCGTCGGGCCATTCGCGGGGATGCCCCTCGGAGGGCCACTTCTTGGTCGCGTCGATGCCCATCTTGGCTCCGTAGAGAGGAGTCGGGGAGGCGTGGTCGAGCGCGTCGAGGGGGCCCTCCACGATGACGACGTCCCGCCTCGCGTCGATGTTGTTGAAGACCTTCCAGAGCACGGTGGACATGTCGTGGACATCCACGTGGTGGTCCACGACGATGATGAGTTTGGTGTACATCATCTGGCCCAGCCCCCACAGGGAGTGCATCACCTTCTTGGCCTGCCCGGGATAGGTCTTCTTGATGGACACGACCGCGCAGTTGTGGAACACTCCCTCGAGGGGCAGGTTGAGGTCGACGATCTCCGGCACCTGCAGGCGCAGGAGGGGGAGGAAGAGGCGCTCGGTGGCCTTCGCGAGGTAGCAGTCCTCCATCGGCGGCTTGCCGACGATGGTGGCCGGGTATATGGGCCGGCGCTTGTGGGTCACGCACTGGACATGCAGCACGGGATAGTCGTCGGCGAGAGAGTAGTAGCCGGTATGGTCCCCGAAGGGCCCCTCGCGCCGCAGCTCCCCGGGATTGATGTAGCCCTCGAGGACGAACTCGGCGTCGGCCGGGACCTCCAGGTCGACGGTTCGGGCCTTCACCAGTTCGACCGGCCTGCGCCGCAGGAAGCCGGCGAAAAGGTACTCGCTGACCATGGCCGGGAGGGGCGCGGTGGCCGCATAGATCAGGGCCGGGTCTCCGCCGAGGGCCACCGCGACCTCCATGCGCTCCCCGCGCCGCACGTACTTCTGGTAGTGGTGGGCCCCGTCCTTGTGGGGGTGCCAGTGCATCCCCGTGGTCTTGGCGTCGAAGAGCTGCATCCTGTACATGCCCACGTTGTGGCGGCCCGTTTCCGGATCCTTGGTGATGACGAGCGGCAGGGTGAAGAACCGCCCCCCGTCCTGAGGCCAGCACTTGAGGACCGGCAAGGTGGTGAGGTCGGGGTCCTCCTCCACGACCTCCTGGCAGGGCGCCGACTTCACCCGCCGGGGGAAGACACCCGACAGTTCCTTCAGGAGGGGGAGGGCCTTGAGCCTGTCGGCGAGGGTGCGCAGGTCGGGCACGTCGAGGAGGCGGCGGATCCGCTCCGCGATGTCGTCGAGGTCGTCCACCTCCAGGGCCAGGCACATGCGTTCGTAGGAGCCGAAGGCGTTGGTCAGGACGGGATAGGGCGATCCCTTCACCTTCTCGAACAGCAAGGCCGGCCCGCCCTCTTTCACGACCCTGTCGGTGATCTCCGTGATCTCCAGTTCAGGGTCCACCGGGGCCGAGATGCGTTTCAGCAGCCCGCGTTCGGCGAGGACGCGTGCGAAATGAGCAAGGTCCTTGTAGGGCAATGACCGTCATCCTCCGGAAAGCCGTTTCACCGTCTCACGCCGTTCTTATCACTTGCGGGGCCGGAATGCAAACACCTCCTCCCCGGCCCGGACGGGACCTGAGGGGGCAAGCATTGTGCGCCAGGCAGGCTAAGCCTCGGATTGAGGGCCGATACAGAGTTCGGCCGCCTCGACCACGACCCGGGCGTTTCGACTGCCTCCTGAGCTTCCCGCACGACATCCGAGTAGGCGCGCTCGTCATAGAAGAGCTGGAGTGCCTTCAACCTGACCTTGGCCTTGGCAAGGTAACTCCTGGCCAGGTCATGATGTCCCATCTCCTGTACCTCCACCGCCGGGGGGTGGGCCGAGTCTCCAGTGGGTCGTCCCCCCCGCCTCGACCTGCCGGGCGCCCGCCTCCTGTAGACGCTTTCGCACGCGCTTCACATGGCCGGCGAAGAAGCCTTCCCGGTCGTGCAGAACGAGAGCGTCCAGAGCCATATCCACGAAGGGCGGACCCTTGGCCGCAGTGCTGCCGGCCGTCCCGCGGGCACGGTCCAGCCGCTGGCGCGGGTCGACTTACGCGTAGTGCCTTGCCAGCTCGGAGCGGTAGGTGCGCCCGACGACGCCGGCGTTGTCGTGGAGCCAGTCGCTGAGCCTGGTCGTCCCTGTGGGCGGGGACGCGGACACCAGGAGGCCGGCCATGAGTCCACGGACTTCGTCGCGGGTGAGGATGACATCGCGGACCATGCGTCCCACGACCGCCCCCAGAGTGAGGCCCAGGTCAGGGTGAACGTGGAGCAGGAGGGCCCGGCTCCCGACGGCCCGGCGGATGAGGGCCACGAGGTCCCTGAACGGGAAGGTCTCCGGCCCCACGGCGTCGGTGACCACGTTCTGCGCGTCGTCGGCCAAAGACACGGCCAGA
>DPMO01000103.1 GCA_003541445.1 Clostridiales bacterium
CTCCGCCAGGAGGTGCGGCAGGGCCCCCCGACCCGGCCGCGTGCCCCGCCGTGAGGTGCGCCGCGGCCGGCGGCCCCGCCCCGCGGCGAAGGGAAGGTAATCGTGGCGGCGAAATCCAGAGCCAGGAGGTGGACTATTTTGAAAACACAGGACAGGAACATGAAAGGAGGCCGGCGGCGCCTTGTCTGCACCGCGGTCGCCTGCCTCATCCCGGTCTTCCTCGCCGGCTTCTCCCTCTACGCCCAGGACCTCATGATGACGGCCTGGAACGCCGTCGCGGAGTACAGGAGCCCCTATCTCTTCGAGCTGGAGCCGCAGGACGAGATGGGCCGGGCCGCGACCGAGGGCGTCATGCTCATCATCGTCGACGGCCTGCGGCTGGACCACTCCAAGAAGCTCGAGACGTTCAACAAGGCCCGGACGGCCGGGGCGGACCTTTCGGCCGTCGTCGGGCAGCCGTCCCTCTCGGACCCGGCGGCGGCGGTCATCCCCAGCGGGACCTGGCAGGAGATACACGGGGTGACCACCAACTGGTACGAGGGCGAGCTCCGGGTCGACCACCTGTTCGACGCGGCCCGGCGCTCCGGCAAGACGACGGCGGTCATCGCCGGGAAGGGCTGGGTGGACCTTTACGGCGGTGACATGGACCGCATGTACGAGTTCGACGACTCCGACCCGGCCTACGACGAGCAGGTCTACCGTCAGGCCCTGGCCGTCATCACCGGTGAGGAGCCCCTGCCGGACCTCCTGGTCGTGCACTTCGGCGGCCTCGACCACGCCTCGCACACCTACGGCGGCGTCTCCCCCCAGGCCATGGCCACGGCCGAGGTCATCGACGGCTACATCGCCGACCTCCTGGACGCCTGGGACCTCTCGAGGCGCACGGCCATCCTCACGTCCGACCACGGCCACATCGACTCCGGCGGCCACGGCGGATGGGAGGAAGAGGTTCTGAACGTGCCCCTGGTGTTCGTCGGCCGGGCCGTGGACCCGGGTCCGAAGGAGCCGGCACGGCAGGTCGACATCGCTCCGACGATATGCGCCCTCCTCGGGATGAGCATGCCGTCCCACACGGTCGGGACGGTCCTGGACGAGGTCATCAGCCTGCCCCCGGCAGACCTCGCCAGGGCCTTCATAACCCTCGGCCTGGTCCGCTACGAGTTCAGCCGGTCCTACGTGGCGGCGGTGGGAGAGCCCGTCCCCTCGAGGTTCCCCGGCACCACGGAGGCCGTGCTCGCCGCGGCGGACCAGGTGGAACAGGGAAGCAGACTCGTCGACGAGGCCTGGGTCTCCCTTGTCGCCGGGAACCCGGCCGAGGCCGCCGAGACGGCCGAACAGGGCATCGGACTCATGGACAAGGCGCGGGAGGACGTAAAGCAGACGCGGCTCGAGGCCGAGCGCGGCGCGCGCCTGCCCCTGGCGCTGGTCCTGGCCCTCGTCCCGCTCCTGCCCCTCGTCTATCTCGGGCGCAATCGCTGGTTCGTCCATGCCGTGGGCGGAGCCGTCCTCTACTTCGCCGTCTTCAACCTCCTCTTCTTCGTCGTCCACGGCTTCCAGTGGTCGCTGTCCGTCTTCAACGAAGACCGGCTGATACAGCAGTTCATCATGTCCAGGATGCTCGAGGCCGCCGTGACGGTGGTCGTCATCGGCACCCTCCTGGGGCTCCTGGCCGGTCTGCGCCGGCCCTACGACGGCCCGGAGCTGGCCGAGGCGGCGGCAACCTTCTGCTATCTGGTCGTGTACGGACTCGGACTGCAGCTCATCCTCTTCTACCACCAGTACGGGGTGAGCTTCGGCTGGTTCGTCCCTGACCTCCTCAGGGGCTTCAAGTTCTACGTCGACCTGATGCAGACCATCCCGGCCGGGTTCGCCTCCGTCGTCGCCGTCCCGGCGGCCCTGCTGGGCGCGAAGCTCGGAACGGTCCTGACCCGGTCGCGGTCGGCCGTCCCGCCGGCGTAGAAGGCGTAGGAGTCGCGGTGCGCCGCCTCCCCAGGGTGGAAGTAGAAGCGGAAGGGCCGGCCCCTCGCTCGCGCGGCGCCGGCCCTCGTCTTTCCCGCCTTCGCGTCCGGCGGCCCGTCCGGGCTTTAGGCCTCCGTGGCCTCCGTCTCGGAGGGCGGGGAAGCCTCGGCCGGGTCGCCGGACGGCTCCCGGTCCGCGCCTTCCCGGGTCCGCGTCCTCCGGGCCCGGCGACCGAGATGGATGTACGCGGCCACGGCCGCGGCCGCGACGACCAAAGCCGCGGCCTGGGTCACGGTGAGCCAGGGGTAGAGGCGCTGCCCCTCCCGGAAGAACTCGACCAAGAAGCGGCCGGCCAGGTAGCAGAGGACGAACATCGTGAAGACCTGCCCGGGGGCCCGCTCGCGGCGCCCCTGCCACCAGAGGAGGAAGCCGAAGGTCACAAAGTAGGCCGCCGACTCGTAGAGCTGGGTCGGGTGGCGGAGGCCGGGAGCGAAGCGGGTGAAGACCCCCCAGAAGCCCGAGGCGGGAAGGCCGTAGCAACACCCGTTCAGGGCGCAGCCGATGCGGCCGACCGCGGCGGCCAGGGCCAGCCCGGGGGCGACGGTGTCCGCGATCCGGGCCAGGCTGAGCCTGTGCCGCCGCGCGAAGACGGCCACCGCCAGAAAGCCGCCGGCTATCGCCCCGAAAAACGACACGCCGCCCTCCCACGTCGCGAACACCCTCCAGAAAGGTCCTCCGGCGTAGTCATCCCAGTTCATGACGACGTAAAGGAGACGGGAACCCAAGAGTCCGGCGAGGAAGAGCCACAGGGCCATGTCCACCACGACCCACCGGTCGACACCGTGCCGCTTCGCGTTGAAGAAAGAGACCAGGACGGCCAGCGCAAAGCCGAGAGAAAGCATGAGGCCGAACGAATAGATGTTGACAGGACCTATCCTGAACAGGACCGGATGCAAGGCGGTGTCCCTCCCGTCCACCGAAGCTTATCACGGACCGGCCCAGGGCCGGGACAGGACTTTGCCGGACCGGGACCGACAAATGGTGACAGTGCCGCCAGCCCCCGCGTCCCTACAGCCCCAGCGGCCCGGCGAGGAGCGGAAAGACCGTCGCCGTCACCCAGGCGAAGGTCAGGGCCTTGAAGACCGACGGGGCGACCCAGTTCCCGTGCTCGTTGTAGATGACGCTCGAGGCCACGTCGAGCGCTATCAGGAGCTGCACCACCGAGGTCATGACGACGGAGAGCGGTTGGGACGGGTGCGGGAGGAAGAGCCCCCCGTACCAGGTGACGACCATGATGAGCTTGCCCATGACCGAGACGAACAAGGCCCAGACGAACCCGGTGCGGTCATGGACCGTCCCCCGGACGGCTTCGTCGAGGGCAAAGAACGGCCAGAAGGCGGCCGCCAGAAGCAGGACGCGCCCCCACCGCCAGGACGGCGCCAGGAGGTTCGTCCAGGACAGGGTCACGTGCCGGCCGAAGAGTCCGTAGGCCAGGAGGAAGAGGCCCACACCCAGGAGCGCGGAGGCGACCGGGCCCAGGCGTGCGGTCGGGGCGACGATGGGCCCGGTTTTGAAGAGGCGCCCCGCCCCCAGAAGGAGAGGGAACAGCACCGCCGGCAGGACGAGAAGGTAGACCACGAGGTAGTCGACGGCCGCCTGTCCCAGGAAATCAGCGAACCCGAGGTAGCCCGGGACGACCGCGGCCGCGACGGCGGCCACGGCGAACAGCAGCGGCACCATCCGGGCCGCGTTGAAAAGGCGCGCGGCGGTCTCTTTCGCGGCCTTCTCCCCCTCGGTCATGGGCGGCTCGAGCGGGCCTTTCCCGGGAGGAGGCGGCTTGGCCGGCAGGCCGGCGGCCACCCGCGCGTCCTCGACGACGGCGACGGCCTGCGGGCGCCTGGGGGCGTATCCCAGAAGGCCCAGCGCTCCGGCGCCCAGGTAGAAGGCCCCGAGCCACAGCAGGGCCGCGCCGACCGTCCCGAAGCCCCGCTCCGCCCCTATGCTCTCGATGCGGGGCAGGTCGAGGTCTGACGCGCCGGCCGCGGCGTAGAGCCACTCGATGGTCCGCCTCACCGCCGCCTTCGCCCGGACGATGGAGACATGGGTCGCTCCCTTGACCTCGGCCACGAGGCGGGCCGTCCCGTCGGCGTGGCTGCCGTAGAGCGTCCCGAGTTCGGGCTCGTCCAGGCCCGTGCCGCGGCGCAGGGCCCTGAAGGCCGTCTCCTTGACCCCAGGCAGTTCGCCTTCACCCGTCAGGGCGAGGTAGTTCGCAGGCACCGTCGGCGTTATGTCCGCGAAGACGGGCGAGAGGGCGACGACGGCGTCCGCGTCGACCTCGGGGTCCTCCAGGGCCACCCGCGTGACGACGAGGGTCCCCAGCGAGTGCCCCACCAGGAACAAGGGCTCTTCGCCGAGGTGGCCGCGCCGGGCAAGGTCCGCCAGGACGCCCGAGAGCCACCCGGGGAGCCCCTCGACGTCGAGGAGAAGACGTGAGCGCCCGTGGCCCGGCACATCGACGGCGAAGACCTCGAAGCCCGCACGGGCCAGGCTGTAGCCCAGGTCACGCATGAACTCCTTGGAGGCCGCGAAACCATGGACGACCACGACCGTGCCGAGAGGAGTCTCCCGGCCTTCCGCGGCCGCCAGGTGAAGGGCGGGCGTCGCTCCGTCAGGGCCCAGAGCGAGCGTCTCCGCCGTCACGTCGGTCCGCGAGGCGTTTATGCTGAGCGCCGACAGGACGTAGAGCAGAAGGCCCGAAAGCACGGCGACAACGGCCAGTGTCGCCAGGGAATGGACACCGATGCGTTTCGTTCTCAAGGCCAAGGTCACGAAAGCCCCCTCCAGGCAGAACCTCCCACACCAGGTTCGCGGGTATTCGACAGAATCCTGGCTCTCCGTTCGGCGGGACCTTCGACCGAGACCTCAGAAGGAGACTTCATGAAGAAAGCGAAGACTCGGATTTGTCGGAAATCAAAGGCGGCTCCGGCAGCCGAGCTGGAGGTGCTGAGAAGTGGGCAAGGTGTGGCGGGCCCTCAAGGTCTTCTTCCTGTTGGTGCTGGTCGCGGCTGTGGTCCTCGTCGGATGGGGCTGGTTCTTCATCCGCTCGACCCTCCCGGCCTACAGCGCGACCCTCTCGGTGCCCGGCCTGGAGGGCGAAGTGGTGATCTACCGTGACGGATACGGCGTGCCCCACATCTACGCCGGCACGGTCCACGACCTCTTCTTCGCGCAGGGCTACGTGCAGGCCCAGGACCGGCTCTGGCAGATGGACCTGTCGAGGCGGGCCGTCCAGGGACGCCTGGCCGAGATATTCGGACCGGACTACGTCGACGCCGACCACTTCCTGCGCACCCTCGGCTTCTACCGGGCCGCGGAGGCGTCCCTGTCCGTCTACGACGCGGAGGTCCTGGCCGTCGCCGAGGCCTTCTCCGCAGGGGTCAACGCCTTCATCGAGCAGGCGAGGTCCCGCGGCGGGGAGGCGGCGGCCCCGAGGCTGGCCATCGAGTTCTCCATCCTGGGCTACGAGCCGGAACCCTGGACGGTCACGGACTCGGCCGCCATCGGCAAGTACATGGCCTGGGTCCTCGGCGGCAACATGGAGGCGGAGCTGTTCTACCTGGCGGCCCTGGCGAAGCTCGGCCCGGAGAGGACGGCCGAACTGTTCCCGGTCTACCCCGAGGACGGACCGGTCATCTCCGAGGTCCCCTACGCCGGCTTCGGTCCGCCTCCGCCGGAAGCGGCCGCCCGGGCGGGCGGCCTGGCGGCGGCCGGTGAGGCGGCC
>DPMO01000092.1 GCA_003541445.1 Clostridiales bacterium
CGACGCGAGACCGGCGCCGCGCCCCGGCCCCGAGGACACGCCGACCGACGCCGGGCCGGCGCCGGAGGCCCAGGCCGGGAGCAGTGCCGGACCCGGGACCCTGGCCTGGGTCGAGGCCAACTGGAGTCGGCTCCTGGAGGCCGTGAAGGAGAAGAGCGTCTTCGTGAGGGCCTTCCTCCTGATGGCCAAGCCCCTGGCCCTCAGGGACGGCGTCCTGACGCTGGGCTTCGAATCTCGCTTCCACAAAGAACAGCTCGAACAGACAAAGAATAAGCAGGTCTTGGAAGACACCCTCTCCGAGCTGGCCGGAGCGGAGATCAAGGTCGAGTGCCGCCTGCTCGAGGGAGCCATGGAGCCCCGGGACCGTTCCGGGACCGAGCCTCCGCCCGGGACGGAAGGCGACTCCGGCAGGAGAAGGTCCCGGCCGGAAAGGCGGAGAGCGGAGGGCGCCGGGCCGCCAGAGCCGGGACGACGGGACACGGGTGCACCGCGTGAACCGCGCCCGGGCGAACACGGACCACCGGGCGTGCCGGGTCGTCTGGAGGGCGAAGGACCGGGGCGCCCCGCCCCCCGCAAAGGCGGAGAAACCGGTCAAGCGGAGGACGATTCCACCCCGGAGGCCCTCCGAAACGCCCTGGCCATCTTCGGAGGCCGGGTGGTCGACGAGGCCGCACCCGGCGGCGGGGACGACGAAGCTGGAGGTTGACGCTGATGTCCTTTGACATGAACAAGATGATGCGCCAGATACAGAAGCTCCAGGAGGAGATGCAGCGGGCCTACGAGGAGCTGGCCTCGCGGACGGTCGAGGCTACCTCCGGAGGGGGCATGGTGCGGGCCGTGGTCACCGGGGACAAGCAGCTCGTCGAGTTGGTCCTGGACCCGGAGGTCGTGGACCCGTCAGACATCGAGATGCTGCAGGACCTGATCATCGCGGCCGTGAACGAGGCCTACCGGGAGGCGGAGGAGATGGTCGCCCGCGAGCTCGCCAAGCTCACCGGCGGGCTCGGCCTGCCTGGGCTGCCCGGCCTGCCGGGCTTTCCGCCCGGAAGGGGCCGGTAGACGTGTCTTCCTCCCACTACCCCGAGCCTCTGGCCCGACTCATTCAGGAGTTCACCCGCCTGCCGGGCATAGGGCCGAAGACCGCCCAGAGGCTGGCCTTCTTCGTGCTGCGCATGGAGGAGCGCGACGTCATGTCGCTGGCCGGCGCCCTGACCGATGCCAAACGCAAGATTGCGCGCTGCTCGGTCTGCTTCAACCTCGCCGATACGCAGCCGTGCCGCATCTGCCGGGACCCCGGCCGCGACCAGGCCACCCTGTGCGTCGTCGAGGAGGCCAACGACCTCATCGCCATGGAGAAGACGCGCAACTACAGCGGGCTCTACCACGTCCTCGAGGGGGCCCTGTCTCCTCTCGAGGGGGTCGGGCCCGAAGCCCTGCGCATCCCGGAGCTCCTGAAGCGCCTGAAGTCGTCCTCGTTCAAGGAGGTCATCCTGGCCACCAACCCCACGGTCGAAGGGGAGGCGACAGCCATGTACCTCGCCCGGCTGCTCAAGCCTCTCGGCCTCAAGGTCACGCGCATCGCCCGGGGAATACCTGTCGGGGGCGACCTCGAGTACGCCGACGAGGTGACCCTGTCCAGAGCCCTTGAGGGAAGGCGCGAGGTCTGAAAGGCCCCGGGATTCGAAGGCCCCCAGGCGCCCCCCCCGGAAAAGGACTCTGTTGTATAAGACCCCCCCGGGCATGGCCAACAATAGAGGACGAGAGCAAGGGGCAAAAGCCCGGATGGGGGTCCAGACTTGGTCTCTATCGGAGACCTGGTCAACGTCATCTCCTCGAAGCTCCTGCCCGACGTCGAGTTCGGTCTTCCCACCGGAAGGCCGCCTTCGCCCCGGGAGAGTATCCGGCGGGCCCATGAAGAGTGGCTCGCGGCCAAGAACTACTTCGAGACGGTCTCAGACCCGGACCTCGTCGACCACGCCATATACCTCCTCGGGGCGGCCGAGCGGAAGTACATGTACCTCCTGAAGCGGGCCAAGGCCGAGGGCGTGGACAGTCCCACGTTCTGACCAGCCGCACCCGTCGCCGCCCGTTCTAACCCCGGCCTCCGCGGAATAGCCCCTACGGCAGGGAAGCCTCTCGGCGGGAGGTGCGTCGCCGTGGACGCACAGGCCGTCCTGGCCTACCTCTTCGCGCTCCTCCTCATCTACGTGCTGTTCCGCCTTATCTACGGCCCTCTCCGGCTGGTCGCCCGGCTGGCCTACCGGATCCTCCTCGGAGCCCTGCTCATCTGGGTCCTCAACCTGGGTGGGAACCTCCTCGGCTACCACATCGCCCTGAACCTGCCCACGGCGATGGTGGCCGGGCTCCTCGGGGTGCCGGGTATCGTGGTGCTGTTCCTGCTTCAGCGGCTCGTCGCCTGACCGGGGCGGACCCCCTGTCGCGCCGCCGCCCGGGCGGCCGACCTCGACCTCACCGCCGCGCTCCAGAGATGCCCCGCGAGCCGCACGAGCGGTGACTTCTTTCCCGCCGGCGGTGGCACACTCTCTACGGGGGGATGTTCGAGGGTGGCGAGGCTGACCGAGATCCGCTGGCACGGACGCGGCGGTCAGGGGGCGAAGACCGCCGCCCTGCTCCTGGCCGAGGCGGCGTCAGAGGCCGGACTTTTCGTCCAGGGCTTCCCGGAGTACGGACCGGAGAGGATGGGGGCTCCCGTCCTCGCCTACAACCGTCTCAGCGACGAACCCATAACCCTCCACAGCCATGTGGCCCGGCCCTCTGTCGTCGCCGTGCTCGACCAGACGCTCATCAGGTCCGGGGACGTCGTGGCCGGGCTGGTCGAGGGCGCCGCGGTCGTCGTGAACACTCCGGACTCCCCCTCCCGGATGCGCGAGAGGC
>DPMO01000008.1 GCA_003541445.1 Clostridiales bacterium
TCGTTCCACTGAACGTCCACTTCGGGGACGAGGTGTTCCTGGACTGGGTCGAGATGTCGCCGCCGGAGTTCTACGAGAAGTTGACCACTAGTCCTCACCATCCCAGGACGTCCCAACCCGCTCCTGGCGACTTCGCCAAGGTCTACGAGGAACTGACCGGGGACGGCTCACCGGTGCTGTCCCTGCATATCTCAGCGGCCCTTTCGGGGACCCTCCAGTCGGCTGAACTTGGGAAGGCCATGGTGGAGAACAAGGAGGCCAGGGTCGAGATCATCGACACGCGGGGTGCGTCCATGCACTTCGGACTGGCGGCGATCCGTGCCGGGCGGGCGGCGAAGGAGGGCCGGAGCCTTGAGGAGGTCGCGGCTCTCGTCAGGGAGACCATGGAGAAGATAAAGGTCGTCTTCGCCGTCGACACCTTGGAGTACCTGGTCCGCAACGGGCGCATCGGCAGGGCCCAGGGCCTCATCGGGAGCCTCCTCTCCATCAAGCCCCTGCTCACTCTCGAGGACGGGCTCGTGGCGCCCCTCGAGAAGGTGAGGGGCGCAAAGAAGGTCCTGCCGCGGATGGTCGAGATCATGACGGAGAACCTTGAGCCGGACAGGGACACGGACTGTTGCATCGTCCACGCCGACTGCCTCGAGAGGGCTCGCGAGCTCAAGGAGATGGTCGAGAAGGCCACGCGTGTCCGCGAGTTCATCGTCACCGACCTCGGTCCGGTCATAGGAACCCACGCCGGACCGGGCACGTTGGGATTGGTATACTATCAACCGTGAAGCGGCCCCGAGGCTCGACAGCAAGGTGGCACGTTCGAGAACAGGAGGTGACCCCGGGTGGCAGACGTCGAAGCGGTCTTCAAGAAGCTCAGGTCGATGCTTGCCGACCAGCTGGGGATTGATGAGAAGGAGATAAGCATGGAGTCCACTCTCGAGGAGCTCGACGCCGACTCCCTGGACATCGTGGAGATGGTCATGGCCATCGAGCAGGAGTGGGACATCGAAATCCCCGACGAGGCGGCCGAAGAACTGAAGACGGTGGGAGACGCCGTCAACTACATCGTGCGGCACGCCGGATGAGATGAGGCTCTTCCGACGGTCTGCCGGCTCCGGGCTGGGTCTGGGCGGTCTCCGCAGGCGTCTCGGAGTCCGGGTCGAGGGCGGTCTCCTCGAGACCGCCCTCACCCATTCGTCGTTCGCCAACGAGAACCCGGCCCTGTGCCCGCGGGGTGACAACGAGAGGCTGGAGTTCCTCGGGGACGCCGTGCTGCAGTTCACGGTGGCCCGGCTCCTTTGCGAGCGGTTCCCGGAGGCCGGAGTGGGGGAGCTCACCCGGCTCCGGGCGGCCGTGGTCTCAGAGCAGGCGCTCTTCCGGGCGGCTGAAGACCTGGGCCTCGGCGAACACCTGCGCCTGGGCAAGGGGGAGGAGGCGTCAGGAGGACGCCGCCGGAGGTCCGTGCTCGCCGACGCGTTCGAGGCCGTGGTCGGGGCCGTCTACCTCAGCTCCGGCGTCCGGGGGGCCGAGACCTTCGTGGCCCGGTGGCTGGGACCGTTCGTCGACAGGGCGGCCGAGGGTCCCCTCCTCGACCACAAGACGGCTCTTCAGGAGGCGGCCCAGGCGGCGGGAAGAGAGGTCGTCTACCGACTGGTCGAGACGAGCGGGCCGGAACACGAGAAGGTCTTCACCGTCGAGGTGACCGTGGACGGAGTGGTGGCCGGCCGCGGCACGGGAAGGACGAAAAAGGAAGCCGAGCAGGCCGCAGCCGGTGAAGTGCTGCGCAGCGGGGGCATCCAGCGGCAGGAAAGGATGGGGTGACAGGCGAAAACCTGGTATCATCGTTTCTGGGCGGGCCGCAGGCTTGTAAGCCGACGCCATCACGCCCTCGGAGAGGAAGGCTGAACAGGCACATGGACGTTCTAAAGGTTTCAGCCCAGTCGAAACCAAAGTCGGTTGCCGGTGCGCTGGCTGCGGTCCTCAGGGAAAAGGGCGAAGTGGAGATCCAGGCCATCGGTGCCGGCGCGGTCAACCAGGCGGTGAAGGGGATCGCCATCGCCCGCGGATATGTGGCTCCGAACGGCATCGACCTGGTCTGCATCCCGGCCTTCACCGAGATCGAGATCAACGGCGAAGAGCGCACGGCGATAAGATTCATCGTGGAGGGGAAGCAGGCGCCGCCGGAGTCGGCCGACGCCGCCGCTCCCGCCGCCCCCGAGAAGTAAAGAAGGCGAATGAACGGGGGCGGATGACACAGAGATAGAAAGAGTGAACCGGTCTCATCCCTGGGTAGTCTTTTTCTAGAACCCGTTCATCGTGACGGTGACGGGTTTTTTGTTGGAGACGAGTCCGACGCCGGGTGGTGTCGTGGTTGCTGGTTAAGCGCCTCGAGATCCAGGGGTTCAAGTCTTTCGTCGAACGCGCGGTGCTCGAGTTCGGACCCGGCGTGTCGGCCATAGTCGGCCCCAACGGGGCCGGCAAGAGCAACATCGCCGACGCGGTGCGGTGGGTGCTCGGGGAGCAGAACCCGCGCCTCCTGCGTTGCGCGCGCATGGAGGACGTCATCTTCAACGGGTCGAGCACCCGCCGGCCCACCGGCTTCGCCGAGGTGGTTCTCGTCCTCGACAACGAGGACGGCACCCTTCCCCTGGACTTCACAGAGGTGTGCATCACCCGGAGGCTGTACCGGTCCGGTGAGAGCGAGTACCTCCTGAACGACTCTCCGGCGAGGCTCCGGGACATCACGGAGCTCCTGGCCGGGACCGGCATCGGCAAGGAGGGTTACTCCATCATCGGGCAGGGGCGGATAGACGAGGTCCTCCTCGCTTCGCCCGAGGCCCGGAGGTCGCTCTTCGACGAGGCCTGCGGCATCGCTCTGCACCGGACCCGGAAGCGTGAGGCCCTGTCCAGGCTCGAGGAAGTCTCGGGACGCCTGGAGCGGGTCTCGGACATCGTCTCCGAACTCGAGGCCCAGATCGCCTCCCTGGACCGTCAGGCGGCCGTGGCCCGGAGGTTCGTGGCCTGCCGCGACGAGCTTGAAGGGCTCGAGCTGTGGCTCGAGTACCGGAACATGACCCGCCTCCAGGCCAGGACCCGGGCCACGGCCGGGCGGTTGGCCGAGGTCAGAGAGCGGGCGGCGGCCCTCCGCGAACGCGAAGCCAGGCTCGAAGCCGAGGTGAGGACCCTCCGGACGGCACAGGAGGAGCTCGGCGACATGCTGGCCCGGAAGGAGCAGGAAAGCGCGGCCACCCACGCCGCCCTGAGGGAGCTGGCCGGGGAGGTGCGGTCCCTCGAGAAGCTCGTCGCCGACCGGGAGCGCGAGGCCGGCCTGGTGAGGGAGGAACTCGACAGGCTGGAGGCCTGGCGCGAGCGCCTTGAAGTCAGGCGGAAGGAGGCTGCCTCAGCCAAGGCGGCCAGGGCGGAGAGACTGTCGGCCGCCAGGCGGGACCTGGCCGAGCTCGAAGCCGAGCGGCAGTCGCTGTCGGCGACCCTGGCCGCCCGCAGGTCCGACCTCGAAAGAGCGAAGACGGAGCTCCTGGAGGTCATGAGCCAGGCTAGCGCCTGCCGCTATGAACTCACCAGGGCCCAGGAGGAGGGTTCGCGGCTCAGGGCTGAGGCGGAGAAGCTCGAGCGTGAGGCGGCCGCCGCCCGGGAGGAACTGGGCCGGCTCACCAGGGAGACGGACGAGGCCCGAGAGCGCGTGGAGGAACTCGAAGCCGAGGTCGAAGGCGCCGCCGGCACCCTCGCTGAAGTCGAGCGGCAGGAGACGGCCCTGCTGGACGAGCTGGCCGCCCTGGCCAGGTCATCGGAGGGGGTGCAGGCTGCCCTCCGGGACCTCGAGGCGAGAAAGGCCTCGCTCGAAGCCTCGCTGGCGGCGGAAAGGCGGTGGTCACGCCCGGCTCTCGCTGTCGTGGCCGCGTCCAGAGACCGCGGTACGGCGGGGTCCGGCTTCATCGGGGTCCTGGGTGAGGAGATCGAGGTGCCTGACGGGGACCGCCGGGCCGTGGAGGCCGCCCTCGGGCGGTTCGCCGACGCCCTCGTCGTGCGCACCGCGGAGGACCTCAGGCGATATGTCTCCTACCTCCGGGCGGAGGGTGCAGGACCGGTGGTCGTCGTCCCGCTCGACCTTGTGCGCCGTTATCTGCAGGGACGCGGCCGCACCGGAAGGGCCGACGCCGAGGCCTCCCTTGCCGGGAAAGTGGCCTGCCCGGACGAGCTGCGCCCCGTCGTGGACTACCTCCTGGGGGGTACGGTCCTCGCGCAGGACCTCGACGAGGCCCTGGCCCTTGTCGAGGGCGGAAGGTGGAGGCGCGCGGTGACGCCCGACGGGGTCATCGTCAGACCCGGCGGGGCCGTCAGCACCGGGCCGGGGACCCCCGGAGCCCCGGCCGGCGGTGACACCCTGGCCCGGATGCGTGAGATGCGGCGGCTGAGGGAGGACCTGGAAGAGCGGGCGGCAGAAGCCGCGGCGCTGGCCCGGAGACGCACGGCGGCCGAGGAACGCCTGACCCGGCTGCGCGCGGAACGGGCGGCCATGGCCTCCCGGCTCGAGTCCCTGACGTTGGAGAGGACCAAGCTGTCGGAGGAGGTTTCCTCGAAACGCAGGCGGTCGACTTTCCTCAGGGAGCGGGTCGAGGCCTCAAGGCTCGAGCTGCCCGAACTCGAGCGGCGGCGGCTGGCCTTGGAAGAGGGGGCCCGGGAGCTGAAAGAGAGGCTGGCGGGCCTGCAAGGACGGGAAAGGCAGCTCCGGGA
>DPMO01000296.1 GCA_003541445.1 Clostridiales bacterium
GAGCCGAGATGACCATATCGCTCGCTTCACACCGGATTCCGCGAGCCCGCAGGAACGACCGCACCGCCCCGGCGACGGCCTGCCGGTCGAAACCGTATCCCCTGGACAGAACCCAGACCGTCTCCGCCACCGTGATAGGATGAAGGTGCAGGGTGATGCGCCCCTCCTCGGCCTCCCGCATGAGCCGGCCGGCATCGGCGGCCATATCCGGCGGGTCACCGGTCAGGTGACGTATCACCACGTTGGCGTCGAGCCAGCCGTCCGCCCAAGAAGGATTGCCGGGCAACGAGGTCACACCCCCTCGCCGTCGCGTTCCAGGCGCGGCCTCTCGGTGCACTCCCGGACCACACGTGCATCCTGTCGGACAGCCTCGGCTGCGGCCACCTCTTCCTCCCGGTCGCCGAGAGCGTCCTCGTCGACCTCAGCGGCCCCGGCTCGGGCCTCGGACGGTCTCTGGGGTGCCAGCATCCCGGCCAGGTCCGAGAGGGTCCTCCTCGGTTCACAGGTCACGTAGACGGCCCCGTCCTCCTCGACCCTGAAGACCAGGTCGTCTCCCCGGGCCGCCCCTAGGGCCTCCCTGACCGCCTTCGGCACCTGGACGTGCCCCTTGCCGGTGAGTTTCGCCCTGTAGAGTTCAGGCACCCCGACCCACCTCCCGTATCCACCTGCCGTCCCGGCTTCAACCTATCATCGATATCGGGTCCTGTCAATGACCATCCTCCGAGGTGCCAGTTCGAGTCAGGTCATTGACTCCTTGTAAGTCAATTGGCGTAACATCCGGCGACCCGAACGAAGCGGAGACCAGCTGACCGATTGAGACGGGCAACAGCCACTGACCTACATCACGCCGGCCAGGGGCCGCAGAAGAGAACGAGCTCGGCCAGCACCAGGTGGGCCCTCTCGCCGCTCGACAGGTCGCTCACAGCGTTGAGGACGAACTTCGCCTGTATCCCCCGGCGGGGCCGCCGCGAGAAGCACCCTTGGGTCAAGCCGCAACCATCAATGTCGGAAGTGCCTCTCCCCCGTGAAGACCATGGCCATCCCGGCCTCGTCGCAGGCACGTACGGCCTCGTCGTCCCTGAGGGAGCCGCCGGGTTGGACGATGGCCGTCACCCCGGCCTCGGCCGCGACCTCGACCGAGTCGGGGAAGGGGAAGAAGGCGTCCGAGGCCAGCACGGCCCCGCGGGCGCCGGGCCGGCTCCCGGCCCGGGCTCCCGGCCCGTCGCTCCGGCCGCCAGCGGCAGGGGCAGCGAACCGTTCGGCGTGCCCCACGGCCAGGCGGACGGCGTCGACCCGGTTCATCTGCCCGGCGCCGACCCCGAGGAGCTGCCCGCCCCTGGCGACGACGATGGCGTTGGACTTCACGTGTTTGCACACCTTCCAGGCGAAGGCCAGGTCGCGGAGTTCCTCGGGAGTCGGGGCGCGTCTGGTCACCGACTTCCACTCGGAGGGCGGCACCCGGATCACGTCGGCGGTCTGCACGAGGAGGCCGCCGGCCACCGTCTTGGCCTCCAGGAAGGCCGGGACAGACAGTGCCAGCTCGGCGGCCGACGCGCCGCGGGCCGGGGCAGGCACGCTGTGCGCGGTAGCCGATGCGCCGCGGGCCGGGGCCGGCAGGCCTCCGCCGGACGGCCCGCCCCCGACGGGCAGGGCGAGAAGGCGGATGCCGGGCTTGGCCTTGAAGACCTCGAGGGCCTCCGGGGTGAACTCCGGGGCCATGACGACCTCGAGGAAGATCTTCACCATCTCACGGGCCAGCTCGGCGTCGACCGGACGCGTGAGGGCGACGATGCCGCCGAAGATGGAGACCGGGTCGGAGTCGTGGGCGAGGCGGTAGGCGGTCAGGATGTCCTCCGCGACGGCCGCGCCGCAGGGGTTCATGTGCTTCACGGCGACGGCGGCCGCAGGTCCGGTCGGCCCCTCGTCGAGCTCCTCGACGGCCCGCAGGGCGGCCTCGGCGTCGGCCAGGTTGTTGTAGGAGAGCTCCTTGCCCTGGAGCTGGACGGCGTCGGCCAGCGTGGCCCCGAGACCGGCCAGGACGCGGCGGAGCGGATGTCGGTAGAAGGCCGCCCGCTGGTGGGGGTTCTCACCGTAGCGCAGGTCTCTCACCTTCTCGTAGGCGAGGACGAGGCGGTCTCCGAAGGGCGGGGACGGGCGCACGACGCCCGAAAGGTACTCGCTTATCACCGCGTCGTAGAAGGCCGTGTGGCGGAAGGCCGCCAGGGCGAGCTCGCGCCGGATGTGGCGCGGCACGTCACCGGTGGCCTGGATGTACTCGAGAACCGTCCCGTACTGCGCCGGGTCGGTGACCACGATGACGGCCTCGTGGTTCTTCGCCGCCGACCGAATGAGGGTGGGCCCTCCGATGTCGATGTTCTCGACGGCCTCGGCCAGCTCCGCCTCGGAAGGGCCGGCGTCCGGGCCGCGGGCGGCACCACGGGCCCCGCTGTAGCCTTCGGCGGCGCCGCGGGCCGCACCCTGGGCGGCGGTGGGCGCCTCCGCGTGGCGGTTGACCGTGTCCTGGAAGGGGTAGAGGTTCACGGCGACGAGGTCGACGGGAACGATGCCGTGGCGCTCAAGCTCGGCCATGTGGGAGGGGACGTCCCGGCGGGCCAGGATGCCCCCGTGGACGGCCGGGTGGAGGGTCTTCACGCGCCCGTCGAGCATCTCGGGGAACCCGGTGACCTCCTCGACAGGGGTGACCGGAAGCCCGGCCCCGGTGAGGGCGCGGGCCGTGCCGCCGCTCGAGACCAGCTCGAACCCGGCCTCGACGAGACCCCGCGCGAACTCCACGAGACCCGTCTTGTCGTAGACGCTGAGGAGGGCCCGGCGGCGCCGGCCGTGACCTGACGGGCCGGCACCGGCCTCAGGCGGCAGGATCTCGACGCGCCGCCCGCCGACCACCCTGAGCCGCCCCTCGGCGAAGAGCTGGATGGCCCTGGGGTAGAGCCGGTGCTCCCAGGTGAGGATGCGGGCGGCGAGGGTCTCCTCCGTGTCGCCCTCCTCGACGGGGACCGCCTTCTGGAGGATGATGGGCCCCGTGTCGGTGCCCTCGTCGACGAAGTGGACGGT
>DPMO01000207.1 GCA_003541445.1 Clostridiales bacterium
TGGGGCAGGTTCCACCACGGCATCGACATCGGGGCCCCCTACGGAAGCTACATCCGCGCCGCCCGCGCGGGCCGGGTCGTCTTCGCCGGGTGGAAGGGCGGCTACGGCTACACGGTCATCCTCGACCACGGCGACGGGGTGACGACCCTCTACGCCCACACGTCAAGGCTTCTGGTCCGTTACGGGCAGTGGGTCGAGACCGGTCAGGTCATCGCGAAGGTCGGGAGCACCGGGTACTCGACCGGACCGCACCTTCACTTCGAGGTCCGGGTGAACGGAGTCTCGGTGAACCCCCTCTTCATCCTGAACTGAAAAATGAATGGAGCCGGCGACGGGATTCGAACCCGTGACCGCTCGATTACGAATCGAGGGCTCTACCACTGAGCTACGCCGGCTCTGGTGAGTGATGGACAACGAAGAACGAACTCAAAGAACAAAAATGGAGCGGGAGACGGGATTCGAACCCGCGACACTCGGCTTGGGAAGCCGATGCTCTACCACTGAACTACTCCCGCTCGCAGACCGTCCGGCCGTATTATACCCCCTCACCCGGCTCTAGGCAAGACGGTTTCACTTCGTTGCCACAGGTCCGCCGGGCGGCAGCCTCTCTTCCTCCCCTCCTTGCGCCGCAGGGGACCTGACGGGTCGTCGATGCCCGGCATGAGGTGCGGACCAGCAACTCACTCCTGACCGTATTGTTCTCTGACCACGGGCAAGAGTCCCGCTTTCTCCAACCTTTCAGTGGGAGCCCGGAATGTCACCTGCACAACCCCAGGGAGCCGCCCGATCTCTATGGCCCCGGCCACGGTGGCCCTGTTCCTCACCTCGTGCACTGTCATGTCGAGGACTCTGGCGGCCCTCTCAAGTCCGTTCTGGGTGGCGGCGTTGAGATCGGTCCCCGTGCCCACAAAACTCACCGGGAGCGATTCTTCGATGTCGCCCATCCCCCATAGTCTGGCAACCTCCCGAGCCGCAGCGAGCTCGCTCGCCGTCAAAGGGCGCGCCAAAGGCGGGAGGTCCTCGCTCACGGGCAGGATGACAGGCCCGTCGATTTCGAGTTTCTTGATGACCCTCACCCTCAGTGTCACTATGCCCGACACATCCGCCGTGTGGCCGGCCACCTCCCCGTCCCCCTGGCAGGCATGCATGTCACCGACATATATACCGGCGCCCGGAACCTTGACCGGGCAAATCACCACCGCTCCGGCCCGCGCGGCATCTATATCCATGTGCCCGTCGGTCCGTAGTGCCAGCTGCTCTCCGCTGAGGGCGTATTCGTGCGGGGCGCCCACCAGGAACGAGCCGAAATCCCCGGCATTGTGGGAGTCGGGCATGGCCACTCCGGGGATGGTCCCGATCTGGCCGAGAAACGGCCTCAGTCTCACGACCAGTCCCGGCAGATCACCCACGCCGAACACCAGGATGGGGTTCTGGATTGAATTAGCAGGTAGCGCGGCGTACCTGCGGGCGTCGCGGGCCACTGCTTTAGCTTGCGCAGGGCCCAACCCGACGCCTACCGCGCGGCCGGCATCAATGGCCACCGTGTACCCGTGAATGAGTTCGAAGGGGCTGGCCTCCGCTCCGCAGGCCTCGCAACGCACCGCCTCTCGGCCGACACCTTCCAGCTTGGTCGGAGGATAGACCGCCCCGCACTGCTGGCAACAGGCCGCCACGTACGGATCCCCGCGGTAACGCCCATCAACCGGCGAATCGGTACCCGATGAGGTGGCCGATGAGGTGACCACAATCTCTTCGATGCGGAGGGCCACTGCGTCTCCGACCTCCGCTCCTTCTACCGCCACCGGCTGCGTGACTTCATGGCCCCCGCGAATGGCAGGGGTGATCATGGGCCCCCAGCACCCGGGCGCCGTATTGGCCACTATGTAGCCCCCGTCGCGCACCGGCCCCAGCATCGATGCATCGGGACGCAGGATACCGTCGGTAAAGGTATCCACGAAAACGGTTTCCCTTGCCACTGTCATACCTCCCCTCGAGGTTGCCCTTGCCGGTCTTCCTTTTTATCTAGACCCCGCTGTCTCCTCTATCTGCTCGGCATGAATCTGCCGGGCGATGACGGCCCTCCTGAGGCCGTCTGCTCCCGAGCGAGGCCTTCGCGCTTCAGAATCTCCCGGGCCACCAGCAGGCCCGAGGCGGAGGCCTGCACCAGACCCCGCGTGACGCCGGCGCCGTCCCCCACGGCGAAGAAGTTGGCTATCTTCGTCTCGAGGTTCGGGGTCAGCTCCGGGCGGCTCGAGTAGAACTTGACCTCGACACCGTAGAGCAGGGTGTGCCTGGAGTTGACGCCCGGCATCACGCGGTCCATGGCCTCGAGCATCTCCAGGATGGACCGGAGGTGGCGGTAGGGCAGCACGAGGCTCAGGTCGCCGGGTACGGCCTGCTCCAGGGTCGGCTGCACCACGCTCTTGGCGAGCCTCTTCGGGGTGGAACGGCGCCCGGCCTGAAGGTCGCCCAGCCTCTGGACGATGACCCCGTCACCCAGCATGTTCGCCAGGCCGGCGATGGAGCGGCCGTAGGCTATCGGCTCCCGGAAGGGCTCGGTGAACGTCTTGCTGACGAGCAGGGCGAAATTGGTCAGCTCCGTCTTGCGGGTGGCGTAGCTGTGCCCGTTCACGGTCAGGAGCCCGTCCGAGTTCTCCGCGACGACCTGTCCGTACGGGTTCATGCAGAAGGTCCGGACCTGGTCGTCGAAGGTCTTCGAGTAGTAGATGAGCTTGGGTTCGTAAAGGTGGTCGGTGAAGTCCTCCATGACGACGGCCGGGAGCTCGACCCTGACCCCGATGTCAACCGGGTTGTTGGTCAGGCCCAGACCGAGGCGGCGGATCTCGCCGACCAGCCATCCGGCACCCTCGCGTCCCGGCCCGCAGATGAGGTAGCGGGCCCGCACGGCCGTCCCGTCCGCGAGCCGGACTCCCGCGACGCGCCGCTTCGCGGGCGCGCCCTCGCGCGGCTCGACGAGTATCTCCACGGCCTCCGTCCGCGTCATCACCGTGACCCTGCCCTCGAGCTCCTCCCGCATGCGCCTGAGGACCTCCCGGCACCGCTCTGTGCCGAGGTGCCGCACCCGGCTCCGCACGAGGATGAGGTCGGCGGTGGCCGCCCGCCTCTGGAGGTCGCGGAAGACCCTCTCGTCCGGGGCGAAGACCGTCTCGGGGGCGCCGAAATGGAGGTAGGTCCTGTCGACCTCCTCGATCAGGCGGCCCAAAGCCTTCTGGCCGACGTAGTCCTGGAGCTTGCCGCCGATGGCCGGGGTGAGGGTGAGCTTGCCGTCGCTGTAGGCGCCGGCCCCGCCCCACCCGCACAGGAGCGCGCACGGTGTGCACCGGGCGCAGCCCGCCTCTCGGGACTGCATGGGACAGGTGCGGTGCTCGAGGGCCGGCCCCTTCTCTAGGAGGCAGACGGCCAGACCGCTGTCCTTCAGGGAGAGGGCGGCGAAGATGCCGGCCGGACCGGCGCCGACGATGACGACGTCGTAGGTATCGGCCGCGGTCACCCGGGCGCGGCGGTCAGAGGGACGGTCGGGCATCATCGCCTCCGGCGGACGTGACCGGCCTTTCCGCCAGGCCGGCGTGCTGGCCTGCTCGGAGCCTTTCGACGGAGAGCGACGGGCGGGCGGGCCCCGAGAAGCGTGTTCAATATAGCAGAGGCCGTCTCGAAGGGTCAACAGCTCCCATCGGCCGGCCTCCGGGCCACGAAGTATATGCGGGCCGTCTCCTCGTCGGCGGGTTCGAACCCGAAGGCCTTGTAGGCCGCGAGGAGGTGAAAGCCGGCCCTGCGGAGGAGGCGTCCGATCTCTTCGATGCTGTAGGCCCTCTCGCGGTGCACCTCACGGAACCGCCGGTAGAGTTCGCCCCGCCGGCGGACGAAACCCGTCACGGTTATGGTCCAGATGCGCCCTGCGGGGTCGTAGGAGTTCTGCCCGATGAAGGCCCAGCCCGGCCCCTCCATGAAGAGCGTGGTCTGGCTCATCTGGGAGAGCCGCTTCGCCGAGTTGACGTCGAAGACCAGGAGCCCTCCCGGCCGCAGGGCGGCGTGGAAGCGGCAGAAGGCTTCTTCGATGTCGCGGGGGTCGGTCAGGTAGTTGATGCTGTCATAAAGGCATGTCACAAGGTCGAAGGTCGGGCCGGTCCTGAGCCTGTCGGTCCGGAGGCGACGCATGTCCTGCCGCACGAACTCCACCTCGAGTCCCGAGGCCTCGGCCTTGGCCCGGGCGATGGCGAGCATCTCCGGGGAGATGTCCACCCCGGCCGCGCGCAGGCCGCGCCGGGCCAAGGGGAGGGTCGAGTTGCCGGTCCCGCAGGCCACG
>DPMO01000112.1 GCA_003541445.1 Clostridiales bacterium
ACCCCGAGGCACCGGAGCCTCCGCCACCGGCCCCCGCGCCGCCGGCCGTCCCGCCGCCCTCGGCGGCGGCCTCCTCGAGGAGCTTCTTTCTGACCTCGGCCTTCACCCGGGCCAGCACCGGGCCCTGGGCGGCGAGGGCCAGCCGCATCTTCTGGATGACGTCCTTCGGTGAGAGCGCCTTGCCCACGGTGTTGGCCGGGCACTGGTCCTGACAGCGCCCGCACCTGGTGCAGGCGTCGGTGTCGAAGAGGTCCTTCCAGGAGAACTCGTCGAGGCGCGAGGCGCCGAAGGTCTCGGTGTTCTCGATGTCGACGAGGCTCAAGGCCCCCTTGCGGCCGAGGTTCCGCATGAACTGGTTCGCCGGCGAGGCCAGGACGTGGAAGAGCTTGGAGTAAGGCATGTAGGCGACAAGGCCCACGGCGAGGAGCATGTGGCCCCACCAGAGTCCGGCGTGCCACGCCTTCAGGCCCGGCGCCACACTCGCGGCCGCTGGCGCGAGGCCCGCTCCGTCGAGGGCGGCCCCGGCCAGCCTGGCCAGGACCAGCCCCACCGGACTCCAGAGGGCCCACGGGTCGCCGGCCACGGCCATGCGCAGGCCCTCGAGGAAGAACCCGCTGACCAGGACGACGAGGAGGCCGACGAGCACCACGGCATCGTCGGGCGTGTTGTCGAGCCGTGAAGGCCTCTGCACGTAGCGGCGGAAGAGAGCGATGAGGATGCCGATGACCGCCAGCAGGCCGAAGAGGTCCAGGGCCAGCGAAAGCCAGAGGTAGAACGAGCCATAGAGGACCTGCAGCCCCAGGTCGGCCTGGAGCATGACCACGGCCGTCCCGAAGGCCAGGACGAGGAACCCCCAGAAGATGAAGAGGTGCATGACTCCGGGGTAGGCTTCCTTCAGCACGGTGAGGTGGAGCAGGGTGTCGGCGAGAAGGGCCTTCAGCCGCTCCCACGGCCTGTCCCAGCGGACCTCCGGCCTTCCGAGCGACCAGCCCCGCCAGTGACGGTAGAGGCCGTAGAGGAAAGCCGCGGCCCCGATGGCCACGAACAGGTACAGCCAGAGGTGCCCCGTGATGTTGAAGTAGACCTCGCGTGTGGGTAGCTGCATCCCTATCCCCCCGCGGCCCGCGTCCAGGACCTGACGCAGGCCTTTAGTGGACCGCTTCTACTTTCGTTAACAAATTTTCAGGCTCCTCCGTGCGTCCCGTACGACTATTCGGTAGGACGCCCGGAGGCATTTCACCCGGAACGGCCCGTATATACTTGCACGAGGCTCGGCGGCGCCACGGTGCCCGACCGCCGGACCGGGAGGTCTGCCGTGCGGACGACCCAGGTCTACATCATGGCCGCTCTCGCGGCCGCCCTGACCCTCTCTCTGGTCTTCTTCCCGGACGCCTCCCTGGAGGCGGCCAAGTCGGGTCTCGACCTCTTCCTCTACGTCGTCTTCCCCTCGCTCCTCCCCTTCTTCATCCTCTCAGAGGTGATGCTGGGCCTCGGGGTGGTGCACTTCATCGGCGTCCTCTTCGAACCCCTCATGCGGCCCCTCTTCAGGGTCCCCGGAGAGGGTGCCTTCGCCCTGAGCATGGGCCTCGCCGCCGGCTATCCGATGGACGCCGTCATCACCGCGCGCTTCAGGAAGATGAACCTCTGCAACCGGGTCGAGGGGGAGCGCCTGCTCGCCTTCACCAACACCGCCGACCCGCTCTTCATCCTGGGGGCGGTGGCCGTGGGCATGTTCTCCATGCCGGCTCTCGGAGGCGTCCTGGCCCTGGCGCACTACATGTCCGCCCTCGCCGTGGGGCTCGTCTTCCGCTACCACGGCCTCCGGACACCTCCGTCGAGCAGGGACAGGCCGCGCACGGGCCACATCGTGGTCAGGGCGGCGCGGGCCCTCGTCAAGCAGAGAGAAGAGGACGGCCGTCCGCTGGGGCGCCTCGTCGGGGACGCGGTCAACGACTCGGTCAAGACCCTCCTCATGATCTGCGGGTTCATCATGCTCTTCTCGGCCTTCGTGGCCATCGCCGAAAAGGTGGGGCTGGCCCGCTACGTCGGCTGGCCCTTCGAGGTGGTCTTCGCGCTTTTCGGCCTCAGCCCGGCCCTGGTGCCCGCGGCCGTGGCCGGCGTGCTGGAGATCGACCTCGGGACCATCGCCGCGAGCCGCGCGGCGGCCCCCTTCATCGAGCGGGCCCTCGTGGCCGGGGCCATCATCGCCTGGAGCGGTCTCTCCGTCCACGGTCAGGTGGCCAGCGTCATCACGGGCACCGACATCAGGATGGGTCCTTTCGTTCTGGCCCGGGTGCTGCACGCTGTCTTCGCGGCCCTCTTCACCTGGCTCCTCGTCCCGGTGATGCTCGGCCCGGCTCCCGTCCTGGAGCCGGGCGCGGGCGGGGCGCTCGGGTCCGCCTTTGTCGGCCCCGGGGCCTTCAGCCTGAATCTTGTCCGGGGGTTCGTTCTCGGGACCGGTATCCCGTGCCTCCTCGCCGCGGCGGGGGTCGTCGCCGCGGTCGTGAGCGGCATCGCCCTGCGCGCGGGGCGGCGGACCGGACGGAGGTACTTCTGAGGTACTTCTCTTAAGGAAAGAAAAGACGACCACCGATTACAAAGAACCGAACCTGTTCGGTGCACAGGATACTGCTCACCACCAGGGCACGGACGATCAGGCAGAAGCCTCCCGTCGTGATCCCTTGTTCCCGGTCTACAGAATCGGCGGACCCTTAGGCCTTTCTTCTTCCTCTTGCTTTTCCTCACGGTCCGGCCGGCCCTCTTCCCCGGCTCCTGGCCCGACGGTCGGTGGTCCGGCGCACTGCGGTCCGGCCGCGGGCGGCCCGGCTGCGGCCGGTCCCGCGGCGGAGTCGCAAGAAGGCGCCGGCGGGAGGTGGGCCGTCCCGGCGATGGTGTAGACCAGGGCGCTGCCCCAGTAGAGGAGGCCGAAGAAGGCGATGTCCGCCTGGACCAGGACGCGCACGAAGCCCAGGATGACGGGCAGGGTCAAGGCGTGACAGGCCACCGTCCAGCTCTTCCCGAACTCGGTCGTGCGGCCGCGGGCGGCCGCGGCGATGAGGGCGGGGAAGGTCAAGAGGAGGGCGGCGAAGACCTTGCCCAGCAGGCTCCACGCCGCGCCGAGGACCGCCACCACCCGGCCCCACCCGGAGAAGCGACTGAGCAGGGCGACCACGTGGGCCCTCGAGAACGAGACGTCCGGCCCGAATTGCTCGGAGAAGACGAAGTCCTGCACCTGGCCCTGGTTCCGGATGATGACCCGGTCGGCGAGGACCAGGACGAAGTTCTCGCGGCCGGCGAGGACCGAGCGGTCGGTGGCGCCGGTGGTGTCGATGATGGCCACCACCTTACCGTCACCTGTCGTGACGTGGTAGGGCATGGGTCCGTCGAACTCGAGGGTCCCGTCCACCATCCGGAAGTCCGGCCCCGCGGCGACGGCCTGGGCCGCCTCGTCGAGGGTGACGGCTATCAAGCGGCCCGCCCGCCACCCCTGGGTCAGGGCCAGAGGCAGGGAGACGACGAGGAGGTACAGGAGGGCCCTCGCCGCACCCTTCCTGACGAGCTCCCCGTACGCCGACGGTCTGAAGACGCTCAGGGCGATGTCCCTGAAAAGCACTTCTTCTTCCTTCCTCTCTCTCCGGGCTCTCCTCCGGGAGGCCTGCCTCGCTTCCCGGTGCGTTGTTCGTCCTGCACCGCGGTTGTTCCTGTATAACGTTGGGCCGGTGCCGCCGGGCTCCCGCCGAGGACGCGCCCTGGTGGGTCATCCCTTCAGGCATGGGTCGGTGTCGTCTCCGGCCTGGACGGGTCCTCATCCAAGCCGCGGACAGGAACGCGCGGCCCGTCGTCTAATCACTGCCATAGAACGGCAGAACAGGTGCAAGCGTGAAGGGGGGGATGCACGTGCTGCCGGAGTACTACGACTTCCAGGTCAGGTCCCGCATCGTGGCCGGACCCGGGACGGCCTCCTCGTTCGGGAACGAGCTCGAGAGGTTCAAGGCCGAAAGGGCCTTCATCGTGACCGACGAGGTCGTCAGGGGACTCGGCTTCCTGGACCGGATAGAGGAGAGTCTCACCGCGGCGGGGCTGGAGACGGCCGGGGTGTTCGACGAGGTGCCGCCCAACTCGGAGTTCGGGGTGGTCATGCGGGCGGCCGAGGCCTGCCGCGAGGCCGGGGGCGACCTTCTCGTGGCCGTCGGGGGCGGGAGCGTCCTCGACACGGCCAAGGGGATGAACATCGTCCTCTCCCTGGGCGGAGAGATAGCGGACTACCAGGGCTTCGGCCTCATCAACGAGCCGCTCGGGCCCTTCGTGGCCGTGCCCACCACGGCCGGGACGGGCAGCGAGGTGACCGGCTATTCCGTCATCCGCGAGGAGGCCACGGAGAGCAAGCAGACCCTCGTCAGCCCCTATCTGGCCTCAGACCTGGCCGTGCTCGACCCGGAGCTGACCCTGTCCATGCCGCCGGGGCTCACCGCCTCCACCGGCCTCGACGCCCTCAGCCACGCCGTGGAAGCCTATCTGTCGACCAACTGGCGCCCCGTGTCCGACGCTCTGGCCCTTCACGCCTGCCGCCTCATCGCCGAGTGGCTTCCGCGGGCGGTGGAGAGCGGTGACGACCTCGAGGCCCGCTACTGGATGCTCACGGCGGCCTGCGAGGCCGGCATGGCCTTCAGCTCGGCCATGGTCGGGTGCGTCCACGCCATGGCCCACGCCGTCGGCGGCCTCTACGAGGTCCCTCACGGGCTGGCCAACGCCGTCCTGCTCGCCCCGGGGATGGAGTACAACCTGCCCGCGGCGGAAGGGCGCCTGGCCGACCTCGCCCGGGCCTTCGGGCTCGAACCGACGGGCGACGTCTCCGGGGACGCCCGGGCCGCCGTCGACTTCGTGCGTGAGTTCGTGGCCCGGGTGGGGCTTCCCACCCGGCTCCGCGAGGCCGGGGTCCCGGAGGAAGGTCTGGAGCGCATCGCTGAGGCGGCCTGCGTGGACGCCGCCGTCTACACCAACCCCAGGGAGGCCACACCGGAAGAACTGCTCGAGGTCTTAAAGAAGGCCTACTAGGTCGCGGGCCTGCCGCGCCGGCATGTCGGCAGGCCGGGGAGGAGGATGAGACGAATGGCCTACTTCAAGGACGCGGCCGAGCTTTACGAGTGCATCGCGGGGTTCTTCAAGGAGGCGGCCAGGAACGAGGAGATGGGGCCGAAGATCGCCGCCTCGAAGCTCATCATCACCTTCGAGTACAGCGACCCCGAAGCGGTGATCACGGTGGACGCGAAGAACCCGCCGCCGGAAGGGACGTATTTCAACATCATCGAGGGACCCACGGACCTCAAGCCGGACGTGAGGATGACCATGTCGGCGGACATCGCCCACCGGTTCTGGTTCGG